>CAVEHG010000013.1:0-17375 GCA_963615405.1 bacterium
GTACTGGAGGTACATGACCGATGAGAAAAGGCATATAGACCAAAAAGACAAACAAAGATCACCAAGTTATTTTTTAATGATTACTTAATTCAGAGACCATTCTGTGCCGTCTTTAGTATCTTTTATGGCAACACCTATAGCATTCAGCTCATCCCGGATGCGGTCGCTCGTCGCCCAATCCTTCGCCGCCTTCGCCGCCTTGCGTTCCTCAAGCACCATATTCATAAGTCCGTCAATAACTTCCAGAGATTTTCCGCCACCGGAGGTCTCCTCGTCCCTGAGTCCGAGCACGCCGAAGACGATGTCGTCGAACAGACGGAGCAGAGTTTCAAGATCGTTCTTTCCGAGATGCCCCGGCTGACCTTCCTTCGCGGTCTTTGCAGTGTTTATCATCTTGACGGCCTCGAAGATGCCGGAAAGCGCGACAGATGTATTGAGATCATCGCACAGAGCCTCATAGACAGCTTCGCAAAGTTTTGCGACCGCTTCGGAGCATCCGCTGAAAGAGTCGGGCGCGATGTCGGTGATGAATTCGCCGTATTTCAGAGCATCAGCCGGGTCTCCGTTCTCACCCTTCACGCTGTGATCCACACCGGCAGCCTTGCAGAGCGAAAGAAGGTCGCGGTAGGCCTGCATAACCCTCTTGAGCCCCTTCTCGGCGCCCTGAAGCGCCTCGTTGCTGAAGTCGAGCGTACTGCGGTAGTGCGCCTGAAGGATGAAGAAGCGTACAGTCATCGGGCTGTAGGCCTGAGCGAGAAGCGGGTGCGTACCGCCGAACAATTCGCTGAGAGTAATGAAGTTGCCGAGCGATTTGCCCATCTTCTTGCCGTTGATGGTGATCATATTGTTGTGCATCCAGTACTTCACACCAACGCAGCCTCTCGAAGCTACATTCTGGGCAATCTCGCACTCGTGGTGAGGGAACATTAGATCCATTCCGCCCCCGTGGATGTCGAATTCCTTACCGAGATACTTCTCGCTCATCACGGAGCACTCCAGATGCCAGCCAGGGAAGCCTTCGCTCCACGGTGACGGCCATTTCATCAGGTGTTCCGGAGCCGCCTTCTTCCACAGCGCGAAGTCATAGGCCGCCCTCTTGTCGTCCTGTCCGTCGAGATTGCGCGTTCCTTCGAGCGTGTCGTCAAGGGTTCGGCCCGAAAGAATGCCGTAACGGTGGTCCTTATTGTATTTGACCACATCGAAATAAATCGATCCGTTGCTTTCGTAGGCATAGCCAGAATCGATGATTTTCTTCACAAGCTCCTCCTGCTCAATGATATGCGCCGATGCCCTCGGTTCGATCGACGGCGGGGCGACATTCAGCGAACGCATAGATTCGTGGTAGGCAAGCGTATATTTCTGAACGACCTCCATCGGTTCCAATTGCTCCAGCTTCGCCTTCTTCGCAATCTTGTCCTCGCCCTCGTCGGCATCCCCGACAAGGTGTCCCACATCGGTTATATTCCTGACATACCGCACTTTATATCCGAGATGACGCAGCAGGCGCACCAGAACGTCGTAGGTGATTCCCGGGCGGGCGTGTCCGAGGTGAGCCTCCCCATAGACCGTCGGTCCGCAGACATAGAGCCCAACTCTTCCCGGATTTATGGGTTCGAAAAGTTCTTTTTTTCTCGAAAGGGTGTCGGTGATATATAGATTTCTCATAATCAGATGTTTTTGTTCATTTAGCCGGAGGGTGACATTATATCCGCCCGAACTTGCGAAGGTAGTGATTTTTGTGCGTAGGTACGCAAATTATTTGTACTTTTGCGCTCCGACTTTGCTCCGCGGCGGAAAATGCGCAGGGAGTGAAGACCGGGAAATTTCTCCCGCGCAATCGGATCACAGAGGATGAAAAAGAAAAAATAAATACGGGTAACCCACGAACACCCAACGTATTAGGGTACATGCGAAACTTAAGTAAAAGCAATATGGAAACCGCTTCGGAAAATCTCTTTGCCCTTGTCACCGGGGCATCATCGGGAATGGGACTGGAATATGCCCGCCAGCTGGCCGCTAAAGGTCATAACATACTGGTAGTCAGCAATAGAGACGAAGACAACAAGACTGTCGCCGCCCAGATTGAAAAGGATTTCGGGGTGAGAGCCGTTCCATATTTCGCGGACCTTTCCCGCAGCGAAACCTGCCAGGAACTCTACGACTGGACAAAGCGCGAAGGATACACGGTGGACGTTCTCATCAGCAACGCCGGAATCCTGGTCTGGAACAAACTGGAGAACACCCCGGCATTCAAGGTGGATCTCATCGTGGGGATTCACTGCCTTGCGACGACCCATCTCTGCCGCCTTTTCGGAGCGGATATGAAGGCCCGTGCGCTGGAACTCTCGAAGGAACGCACGGAAAAAGCAATTGCAGAGGGAGCGGAACCGGGAAGCAGGAAGGCTCGCAGAGCCGGGAAAATCCGCAGGGGCGAAGCGGGAAAAATCCTGATTATGTCCTCTCTGGCCGCCTATATGCCCTACCCTACCATCTCAACATACTCCGCCACAAAGGCTTACTCGAAAAGTCTCGGCACATCCCTCTGGCACGAGCTGAGAGATTACGGGGTGAATGTGACCACGGTCTGCCCGTCGGCGGTGGACACTCCGCTGATAGGATTGAAGCCGAGCCTGAGAAAACTCGCTCACAGGCTCGGGGTGATGATTTATCCGCAGGGACTTGTCCGCAACGCATTGAAAGCTCTCTGGAAGGGCCAGAGGATCTACATTCCGTCATTCATCGCGAAACTCGCGCTAGTTTTCTGCGGGCTTCTGCCGCAGCACTGCGTGGCACGGATCTGCCACTGGCCGGTTCTCAAACGTCTTTTCGACACTGTCTGATCACTTTCGGAGCAGACCGTTCTCTCTGACGCGGTCTGAACGCCAGACTACGCCTGTATCATTTGATTCCGTACTTTGCCAGAATCTTGCGGATCGGCTTCGCAACTGACTCAGCCCAAAGCTGATAGCCATAATCTCCCGGATGGGTTCCGTCTACTGAAGTCTCGTGGTTCGGAGCGGTCGCGTTGGTGGTCTCGACAAAATAAACATCTTTGTAGCGACGGCAGGCCTCGCGCATCATCTTCTCAGCCATTTCCATCCTCGCCCTCTCACTTTCTTCAATATTGTCGTTGAAATTGCGTTTCTCCCGGTAAATCGTCTTCTGGAAAATGAGCGGCTTGCCCGGGTGTTTCGCCTGAATTATCTCGATGAATGTGAAAAGACGGTCGTGAATCATCTCAGGAGTAGGATTCGAGAAGGCGTCAAAAACAAAGGCATCAACATCGGCATCGGCAAGAGCCCGGGCGAAATAGTCCTGGAGCTTGCTGTTCCCGGAGCATCCGAGGCTGAGGAACTGGAGTCCCGTCATTCTGGAAAGCTGTGCCGGATAGGTCATTCCCGAGCGTGAAGTGCTTATTCCGTGGGTGAAGCTTGATCCGAAAATTGCGATGCGGTGGCGGAACGGGATTTCGGAAGGTCTGATTTCGTGGCCCTTCTCCACACCGATTTTCAGCCCGTTCAGAGAACTGAGGATCGGAAGATAAAGCAGGCACTCGATCTTCCCTTTCGAGCAGCTTCCGATGAGAGTATAGACTTCACCGCTCTTTCCTGCCATCGAGGCGCCGGCCCATTTCCAGGTTTTGCCGTCCTTGATGTAGAGGTCGAATCCTGTTTGTGCAATCAGCGCGGTGGAGGTCGGTTTTGCGATCATTCCATAGTCCGGACATACTGAAATCGCCGGAGAATCCGTTTCAAACGCGACCGCAATTCCTGAACTCATCGTCACCTGCTGGAGTTCACGTTTCGTAAACCCTTCGTGATAGACCAGGGTGTCAAGGCGGTGATATGGAACCGGTGTGTCGGGGAAAAGTTTGCCGACAAGCGTAAGATCCTTCGCCTCAATGAAATCCCATTCCCTTGCAGAAACGGTGACGGAGGATAAAAGGCTCAGGACGAGAGCAGCGGCGATGATGAAAACATTCTTCTTCATAGTGCTTATAATTACATAATTATTTGAGTATTCGACGGTTAAACTGTATGGGGCGGTTAAAGGCCCACGCACTTTTCCGGTTTGCAAATGCGTAATCTGAGCCGTTATTTACGCCCCGCGACTTCGGCGACATACGAAGCCAATCCGGTGACAGCCATCATAATGGACTGGGACTCGTGTGATATTGTGGCGAATATGATTCCAAGTTCGAAGGGAAGGTTATAGACGGTGCTCAGCGCAAGGGCGACGATGTAGTGGAACGCCCCGAATCCACCTGGCACAGGGACAATCCATCCGAGACTGCCGGCGAGCATAAGGAAGAGGGCATCCACACACGAAAGGGAGTCAAGCAGAGGAACTGCGCGGAGGGAGGTGTAGCTCATCAGAAAATACATCACCCAGATCAGAACCGTGTAGCCGGCGAATTTCCAGCCGTTCTTCATTCTGAAGCAGCTCACGACCCCATTCCAGATTCCCAGGCAGAAGCCCCAGATTTTTCCGGCGAGGGCGTTTCTGTTTCTATAATACACTATAAGAAAGACAATTACGGCAAGAGACAACGCCACAGCCACAACAATCCACCAAAGGCTGAAATTGATGCTCTGCGAAAGTGGAACCCACATCCTGTCCATAAAGAATGTGCCGAACTCCGACCACTTGAAAACAAGGAACACGATGAGTATCAGCAGCATAACTATTACGTCAAGACTTCTTTCCATAACGACCGTCCCCAGAACCCTGTCGTACGAAGCCTTCCCGCCCCTGGAATCCTGGGATACGACACCGCAGCGGACGAACTCCCCTATCCTCGGAAATACGAAATTCGCGAGATAGCCTATGTTCACCGCGTTGAACGTCGAAAGCCGGCGCGTCTGCCCGTCAATGGGAAGCAGGATTTCACGCCAGCGCTCGCCCCGGAACCAGTTGGAGAACACCCCGACGAGTATGCTTGCGCCGACCCACCACCAGCGGCAGCGGGAAAGGCTTTCCGCGAAATCCGCCCAGTTCACTTTTCTGAAACAGAAATACAGAAGCACTGCCGCCACGGAAAGTGACAGCAGGTACCTTACAATGTTTTTCAACTTCGGCGACATATCGGGCAAATATACCGATTTTTCGCTATATTTGTCGCTTGTTTTCTTGAAATCTGCGGAAAATATGAAATCAATCCTCGGCATAGGAAATGCCCTCACAGACATACTGGCGGTTCTTCCGGACGACTCGGTTCTCAAAGAATACCATATTCCCCTCGGAAGCATGCAGCACGTCGACAAAGAAACCGGAGACCGTATCCTTCAGAAGCTGAAGCCATTGGGAGTGCAGTATGTGGCGGGAGGATCAGCCGCGAACACGATTACGGGCGCGTCAATCTTCGGTATGCGCGCGGCTTTTATCGGCAAAATCGGGGACGATGACCTCGGGCATCTTTTCAGAAGCGACCAGAAGCAGTACGGGATCAAATCCATCCTGCTCAAGGGCAAGAATCCGTCGGGAAGGGCGATGGTAATGATCACTGCGCCCAATGCCGAACGCACCTTCGCCGATTATATGGGTGCGGCGCTGGAACTGGTGCCGGAAGATCTGAGACCCGAGTATTTCAGAGGGTATGACTATTTCCACATCGAGGGCTATCTCGTGCAGAATCAGGAACTTATCCGCAAGGCCGTGGAGATGGCGAAGGCGGCTGGGTGCATAATTTCCATTGATATGGCATCGTACAATGTCGTGGAGTCGAACGAAACATTCCTGCACGACATCGTGGAGAACTATGTCGACATTGTGTTCGCGAACGAGAATGAGGCGAGGGCTTTCACGAAGATGGAGCCGCGTGAGGCTGTGGATGAGATTGCGTCACACGGCAAGACGGCGGTGGTGAAAATAGGGAAAAACGGATCAATGGTAAAGAAGGGTGATGACTATCACTATATTGAGGCATGGCCGGCGGATTCAGTCGATGCGACCGGAGCCGGTGACACCTATGCGGCGGGCTTCCTCTATGCCCATTCTCTCGGTATGCCGCTCAAGGTCTGCGGGGAGATCGGTTCAATAATCGCGGCGAAGGTTGTCGAGGTCATAGGAACGAAGATCGACATCCCGAGGTGGAAGGCGGCGAAGAAGGAGATCAAGGCGCTGATTGCCGAGACCCGCGCAACGATGAAACAACAGCTTTAATTCTTGGCAACTGCTTTTAAAACAGCTTCTTATGGGACTGATTACAAATCTCGCCGTCAGGCACCAGCTGAAAAAGCACGGATTTCGGGAGGAGCACGCCTTCATCCCGCTCTCCCGCGTGAAGAGGGCTGTGATTCTGTTCGATGTGAAAGACGGGGAATTCGAAGAGTGCCAGAAGATTGCGGCGGAATATTTCGCCCCGCTCGGAATTGAGATGAAACCGTTTTTTCTTGATATGGGCAAACACGACAGGGACGAAATCATCGTCACCGCCGTAAAGACCACAATTCTCAAGCGGAATCTGGCTTTCTGCGGGACTCTGCCCGGGGAAATAATCGAAGAGCTGAAGTCGGCGCCGGCGGAACTCTACATCTGCCTCTCCGACAGCGACTGCCCGGCCGTACGCTGCTTTTCGGGAATTGTCCCGGCGAAGTTCTGCGTGGGCAGGTGCGACTATGCCGGATCCCCTTTCGGGATGGTTTTCACGGCTACGGCGAAGCCCGACAATATTCAGGTAAATTTCCACGACAGCGCGAAGTGCCTGCGCAGCATTCTGGAGTATCTCCCGATGGTCGTGGATGATGTGACGGACAAGCAAAATCCGGTTTCGACACCGGACAACTCAAAAGGAGAATGAAATTCAATCTGAAAAAATATGCCCTCGTAACGCTGAAGGGCATCGGAATGGGAGCCGCGGACGTAATCCCTGGCGTGAGTGGAGGAACGATTGCCTTTATGACAGGAATTTACGGAGAACTGGTCGATTCCATCCATAACTTCGACAAAACTGCATTCCGTCTGCTTTTTACGGGAAATTTCCGGGAATTCTGGAAGCATATCAACGGGACTTTCCTCGTTTCTCTCATCCTCGGCATCCTGATAAGCATATTTTCGCTCGCGAAACTGATGACCTATCTTCTTGAGAATCACCCGATTCAAACCTGGTCATTCTTCTTCGGGCTGATTGTAGCCTCATCCATATTCATCCTCCGGGACATTTCCGGATGGAAGTTCAAGGATGTGGCGCTCACAGTTTTCGGAGTGGGGATCGGAGTTGCAGTGTGCTCTCTGACCCCGACAACCACTCCGGACGGACTCTGGTTCGTGTTCCTCTGCGGAGCCATCGCCATCTGCGCAATGATCCTCCCGGGAATTTCCGGGAGCTTCATCCTCGTGATTCTCGGCAAATATGACTATGTACTCGGGGCTGTAGCCGGGCTGACCTCGTTCGGAAATGCCGAGCAAGTCACAGCAAACCTCGCGACAGGTCCAATGAGCTGGGGACACTGCCTTCTGGTCATCTGCATCTTCGCCGTCGGAGCCGCCATCGGGATTGTGGCGTTCTCAAAATTCCTCCACTGGCTTCTCTCCCGCTGGAACCGCGAAACCACGCTCGTCCTCGCCGGTTTCATCATCGGTTCGCTGATCAAAGTCTGGCCGTGGCACAATCCGGTGACCGATTTCCCGGCTCTCCCGGGAGTCGCCGGAGCGGACGGCACCGTTGCCTTCCCGCTCGCCGACGCACACATCGCCGGCGCCGTAATCTTCGCCCTGCTCGGCCTCGCCCTTGTTTTCGGAATCGAACTCGCGGGCAAAGCCATCGCGAAGCGGCAAAGCGCTACCGAATAAACAAAGAATGCGTCCGGACAGCCGCGAAAGATTTTCTGCAAACATATAAAATTTCGGCGGTTGTGGAATCGGGGACGGAGAATATACAAAAAAGGGGGTGACCGCGAAATCATCCCCTTTTATTAGTACTGCTATCAGCTATTCAAGACTGCCGGAGGCAGCCGTAGGATAAGCGATGCTATTCCTGGCACTGACGAATGTTGTCGTAATAGTAGACTTCACCGGCAGTCGTAACATTTCCGGCGTCGAAAATGATGACGAAATTGCGGTATGCGCCATCCACAACAGACATCGGCTCATAGTCAAAGGAGAGGGTTTCCCACTCGTTGGCTTTGGTCGTCTTCACTGTGGTGATTTCCTTGGCATCAACTCCGTCGCCCTCAAGCTTCAGATAAACGGCTGCATCCGCCTTCGGAGAATATACATCCACTTTGATAATGTAGCCCTCACTGGAGAATTCAAGATAAGCCGGAGTCTCAACTCCTTCAGAAACTCCGAAATAGGTGCTCCAGGTAAACTCCCACTGCAGGCCGCCGCAGGTAACCTTTCCGACCTTCGCAGAAGTGTTCAGACCAGTGGCGGACGGGTTGTCGGCAATCTCGAAAGATGCTCCGTTTGACCCGGTCCAGGTAAGAATGCCGCCATTTTCGAAATCCTCGAGGAGACGGTATTGAGCCTCGGTCTTTCCGCCATCATCTTCCTTTTTTCCGGAATCGTCAGAAGGATTTTCAGCCTTGTTGCAAGAAGCAAAACCGAAAAGGATTGCAGCCATAGCCGCAAATGCAAATGTCTTTTTCATAATTCAGTGTGTTTAAAATGTTATTTAATATTGGTTTACAATTCATTCCGCGGAATGTGTCCCGATCATCGGGAACTCGGTCACCCTCAGCGTGGTGCACCCGTACGGAATCAGCTCAATGCGTTCCACATTGCTGTCCGCCCAAGGATTGTACATTATGCTGTATGGCAGCGGGCCTGCCATTCTGTTGTATTCGCGCCAGCCCGTGTACCGGACAGCATCTGCGAATATGCTGCACGGAGCATTCTCCTCGTTCCACGGGAAAGACTTGTCGGAAACGCTGTTATACCGGAATACATAGCGGTCATCGAGCTTGTCGTCAGGACACTGCAGCAGAGCATAGTTCCACGGCGATTTTGCGGTGTACTGCCAGCAGGTTTTTCCCTGAGACTGCATATCGTGACCGATCTTCACAAGTTTCTCCTCCGATTCAATCTTGAGCGCATAAACGAGAGGACCCCTTTCCACGGCGCGGGAATTCTCCTTCCAGACGCTCAGCCGCACTTCCGGAGTAAAACGGAGCGTAAACACATCACCCTTCTTCCAGTTCCTTCTGACAGTCACAAGATTGTCTGAATCCGGAGTAAAGTCGAATCTGGCTCCGTTAAGGCAAATCGAAGTGCTGACGCTCCACTGCGGGATGCGCACGACAAACGGGAATTCAGTCTCCCTGGAAATGTCGTCTATGAAGAAAGATATTTCATCACCGAACGGATACTCCGTATTCTCCGAGATTTTCACATCCACCCCGTCCGCAACCTTTGCGCTGACGCGGCTTGGAGAGTACACCGTCGCCGCCAGACCACCGTCAGCTGTAGCATACCAGAGATTCTGGGTGAATTTCGGCCAGCCCTGATGCATATTGGAGGTGCAGCAGGGATAACCTGTGAGAAGTCCGAAGCAGTTGTCAAGGCCGGAATGGTTCACATCAAAATTGGATTCCCTCTCCACCACGCTGATCTGATTGACCTGCTGAAAATACTGACGGGCCACATAATCGTCGGTAGTCTGTGCCGGAAGTGCATTGAATGCCACTTTTTCGAGTTTCTCCGCAAATCTCGGATTTCCTGTTATGCGGTACATCGTCTCAAGGGAATACATAAACTCCACAATTTCACAGAGTTCGATACCCTGAGTCGGATCATTGCCGTGGATAGCTTCGTCACCGCTGAACATTCCGTTCGGATAGCCCTGATATTTCTCAAGATCATCCAGAGCGCAGTCAAGAGCCTCAAGATACTTCGGATCCCTGTCATACTGCCAGTAAACGATAGGGGTCTTAATTCCCTGGGCGAGATTGACGCAATGGATTGTCCCCACTCTTGTGAGTTTGTCCCGGGAAAGAAACATCTCGGTGAAAGGTTCGGTCTGGCTGTAGATTATGTCTCCAAGTTCAAGCAGGCTCCTGTCTTTGGTTATGGAATAGAGCCAATAGACAGCGCTCAGATTCTCCCCTCCGCGATGCCTTGCCCAGAAAGTCCAATGATCCAGAGGCTTTTCCCTGAGGGTGGCGAGCTGATAATGGAAGTACTTGGTCATCAAGTCTATGACTCTCTGGTCACCGGTGGCGGAGTAGTGCTGCTGAAGGATTTTCAATGCCACCATCCTCGGCCACCAGTCCTGACAGTTGTCTCTTTGAAGTCCCTGTTCTGGAGAATAGTCCACACAGGGGCCGAACTGACCGTTTTCCTTCCCGCTTGAAAGAATCCATTCTACCCAGGGCGTAACCTTTGCCTTAAGGGATTCATCGTCAAGGATATAAGCAAGCGGAAGAAGACCGTCAATCCAATACGGGCCTCTCTCCCACTGGTCGCCGTCGCCGCCCAGCCATCCGTTCCTCTTCCCCATAACCTCAGGGTAAAGTTCATCGAGATGACCGGTTGCGCCGTCCTTCTGCCTTATGAGCATTTCACGGAGCCACCCTTCAGCAGAGATGCTTCCCAGAGGAAGTTCTATGAAGCGGTTGGGATGGAGCGGAGCCGCATTGTTCGCATAGTTCACATTCCCCTCCGGACTGCTGCAGGAGACTGAGAGTCCGGCGAGTATGACACAGGCATAAACTGCTGTCTTTTTCAGATTCATACTGAATTTATTAGATGCTGTTACAAAATTAAGATTCTGACGCCTCCACCACATGGAAAATCAATTCAAACAAATGGACAATCCATGCAGATGGACATTACTAAAGCAAATGAACCAACTATGCAGCTGAACTTTACTTGAGACCGCACCATTTAAGGAAGTCCTCCTTGGAAGCGGAAGCGGCGCCGATTCGCGAGCATCCGGAGAAATACGGTTCATCGCGGTTATCGACATATCCCGGGCGTCCCCAGCCTTCGTAATAAAGGTAAAGCATATCCTGATGCTCGAATATCTCGCAGAACCAGATTCCGCCCTGATCCCACGCACCGCGGCTGCCGCGCGTGAAGAGAGGCTTGTCATTCTTGACCTTTGTCCAATGGATGAGATCGTCAGACATCGCGATGTGGAATCTGTCAGGGAAATCGTAGCTGTTGCTGCTGCCCTGATAGGAAGCGAACCACTTGTCCACACCCTCAAGACGGAAAATCATAGAACCGTTCACGGCGTAGGAGTCGAAATTCGACGGACCGCCGCCGATCGGAATCGTCTGATAGACCTGCGCATTCTTCAGAGACAAAGGATCCTCGGTGACTGAGACATAGAGTTTGCAGGGACTTCCGCCGCCATAGTAGATGTAATATTTCCCGTCGTGATATACGGCATCGCTGCATCCGTACCCCTTAAGCAAAGGCTCATCTATTCCCTTGAAATTGAGTCCGTCAGTGGAATAGCGAACGCAAAGCGCACCGGCATTATGGGCTATGACATTACCCTGATAATAGACATACACCACTCCGTCTTTCCCCACAACAGGAGCCGTATCAAGAAGATATCCGTCATCGAAGGAACCCACGGCCCCGACCGGAAGCACAGGATTGCCTTCGTATTCCGTCCAAGGCCCGAAAGGTTTGAACGAGTCTGCGTTCTGGCGGAAAAGGCCGATCTGGTCACAGTAGTACGGCACGTTGCCGCTTCCCCGGAGATACATCCACCAGTTCCCGTCAGGAGAATTCGCTGGCGAAAGGATTCCTGCATTCGCTATGTGGCTTGCTCTCCAGCCGTTGCCTCCGGCAGGCTCGAAAACCGGATTGCGCTCATATCTCTGAAAAAGGCAGATGTCGGTGAGGTCATCGTCAGGACACAGGATGTCATCGAAATACCAGACCTCTCCGGAGGACTTCCCTCCTGCGTCAAACAGAAGGATGATCTTCTGATACAGATTGCTTCCCGGCTTCTTTTCAGAGAAGTCGAATACAAGTTCCTCCCATTCGCCGGCCTTTGATGTCACGACATTCTGCACTTCCAGAGCCGGTGGATTGCTTCCGCCGAGAGTCGGAGGTTCAATTTTCATATAGACCTTCGCTCCGGCGCGCGGAGCAAGCACTTTCATCTTGAATACGGGAGAATTGCGGGTGAAATCCAATTTGCGCGGAAGAGGGTCGCTCCACAGGAACTCCCATTCTCCTCCGGCAGTAACCACTTTGCCGCAGGTAGAGGACTTGTTGATCCCTTCTGCTTTCGGATTGGCTTCTACCGAATAGGCAGGACCGCTCGCGGTAAACTTGAGCGTAACCGTCTCAAAATCGCAGCGGTTGATGAATTTGTCCGTAATTTCAGGCTCCTGCTCTTTCTTCTCCGGTTCGGGATCGGTGATGCCGGAGCAGGAACAGCCCCAGAATGTCATCAGACAGACGGACAATATTTTAGATATGTTGTTCATACACTACAAATTATGTTTTCGCATTCCTTTTTTGTAACTTAAGTTTCGCATGTACCCTAATACGTTGGGGGTTCGTGAGTCACCTGTATTGGGGTGGGTTAAATCTTACTCTGTAAGGGTCGGATAACCCGGATTCTGCTTCAGTTTAGGATTGGCAAGCATCTCCGCACGCGGCACAGGGAAGATCAGCAAGTGGTCATCGTTGGTCGGCTCGTGCAGGAACCAGGACTTGGTCGTAAACTGCCCGAAACGGATAAGCTGCTGACGTCGATGGCCCTCCTGGCAGAACTCCCAGGCATATTCAAGAAGGAAGCGGTCGTCATCAAGCTGCGCCACAGTCACTTTCTTGTCATCCGTAAAATTGGTGAACGCCCTCTTCCTCACATCGTTGATGAGATCGCAGACTTCCTGGGTGGCGACTCCGCCGTTCTTCCAGTAAAGCGCCTCTGCCTTCATAAAGAGCACATCCGCATAGCGGAAAAGCACAAAGTCGTTGCTCAGCCTGTTGAGCGCCCCGGTCTTTATTTCATATTTCTGCATCCTCACGCCGGAAGCCTCTCCGGTGGTCGGAATCGCATCCCCTTCGAAGATGGGAACCTCCTTGGTGTGGATGAGGAGTTTTCCCATATCCCGGGAATCCCAAGGATCGCAATACAGAGGCGAGCCGGGCTTTCCCGTGTACTCGCCGGTGTTGTCGTAGAGCTGTCCCTCGAACCAGGACTTCTCATAGCGCAGGTCATCAGGATCATAGCTCATCGCAAACTCCGGAGTCGCGCAGCAGCCGCCCCAGTATTGGGTTATGGTGTTGGCGTGATAGCAATATTTCCAGTGCATCGTGCAGAGATGGAGACGGAACGGCACATCGTTGTCATATACCTCATCGTTTCCGATGCCGAAAATTATTTCCTTTGAGTTCTCGTTCTCGGTTATGAACGGTGACTTGTAGTCAGGATCAAGTGAATATTTCCCGGAGGCCTTTATCTCGTCGCAGAGCGAAATCACCTTATCCCAGGCATCTCCCTCGACGGTCACATTCCAGGATGCGGCGTTGAGATAACACTTTGCCAGAAGGCATTTTGCGGAATTGATGTCCCACCGGCCATATTCCTTGGAGACAAGTTTCGGAGTGCATTCCTGAAGCTCGGAAATCACGAAGTCAAAGACCTCCTGACGTGACGAGGTCTCGGGTAGGTAATCTTCCGGAACATCGTAGCGGGTCTGAAGAGGGACATTCCCATACATATCACACAGCACATAGTACCAGAAGGCTCTCGCCACGCGGATTTCGGCCAGCATCTGTTCCCTGGCAGAGACATCCATATCGGAAAACTGGTATATCAGTCGGTTGCAGTCGTTGATGCAGCGATAGGCAATTCTCCAGTTGTTCAGAACGTGGTTGTCCGTCCACTCCCATTTATGCTGGTTCAGACGGTAATAAATTCCTCCGTCATACCAGGAGCCGCCTCTTTTCGGCGTTACCCAGGTGTCGCCCACCTCCTCGTTTGTGTAGTGCCAGCATCCGGCCGTATGAATGTCGTTCCCGGCATACAGGAGGCGCATATCGGAGTACAGCTTGCCGATGGCTGCCGGCACATCGTCTTCAGTGAAGTTCGAGAAATATTCCTGCTCGGTCATATCCGAATAGATCACCTCGTCCAGACTGCAGGACACGCAGGGCAGCAAGGCCGCAAGTATATAAATAAAACCCTTTTTCATCTTCTGCTTACTTTATTTGTTAAAACCCGAGTTTGACTCCGAGCGAGAAAGTCCTTGTCGTCGGATATGTCGAAGTGTAGTCGATTCCCGGAGAGAGACCAAGGAAATTAACCTCCGGATCTATGCCCTTGTACTTCGTGAAAGTGAAGAGGTTAAGCCCTGACAGATAAAGCCGGAGCGTCTTCACCGGACAGTTTTCCTTGAATTTGAAATTATAGCCGAATGTGGCGTTGTCAAGCTTGACGAAATCGCCGTCCTCGACATAGTAGCTGACATATGCCGGCGAAGTGTTGGCGGTAATTCCATTCTCGCCGCCGTACGGCTTCTCGAGGATTGTTACAGGGTAGTTGTACTGCTGACCCTTCTGCCAGGTTTCCCAAAGCATACGGTACTGATTGAGTATCTGATAGATAAATGCTCCGCGGAAAGAGAATGAAAGGTCGAATCCCTTATATGCCATAGAGACCGTCAGGGCAGCGTTCACCTTCGGAATGCCATTGCCTATGATCTGTCTGGACTCCTCCTTTCCGTACGTTCCGCCGTCAATGATCCAGGTGCCGTTGGCCTTTATTCCGGTACTCTTCCATCCGTAGAAATCGCCGATCTCCCCTCCCTCTTTCACGATGTGGGTGGTTTTCTGCACCGGAGACCCGGTCGAGCCGACTTCCATATAGTCGCGCTGATAACGGTCATTGGAAAGGCTCAGGAGCTTGTTCCTGTTGTAGGAAACATTGCCTGAAACTTCAAGAGTGAAATCACGGGTCTTGACCGGCTGACCGGAAAGCATCAGTTCCACGCCTCTGTTGGAGATTGAACCAACATTGGCATAGATGGTGGAAGCCACGTTAGGCGGCATAGGGACACTGTAGCTGTAAAGCAGGTCACGGGTATTGCGCATATAGTAGTCAACAGCTCCGCTCAGCCGTGAATTGAACATCGAGAAATCAACTCCGACATTGAATTCGTGCTTCTCTTCCCATTTCAGATCAGGGTTGGCCACCGCCGAAGGAGATATTGTCCAAATGTATTTCCCGCCCATTGCGACAGGGTCGGAATAGTTGTAAATCATCTGGGAAAGGTATGCCGCGCCAGGTTCCACACCGGTGACGCCATAACTTGCCCTGAGTTTCAGTTCGTCAAGCCAGTCAGCACCTTTCATAAAGTTCTCCTGAGAGATTCTCCAGGCCGCTGAAGTCGACCAGAATGTGCCCCATCGGTTGTTCGGGCCGAATTTCGACGAGCCGTCCTCACGTATGGACAGCGCAAGAAGATAACGGTCCGCATAGCCATAGTTCGCCCTCGCGAAGAAAGACATCAGCCTGTTCATCGAACGGCTCGAAGACATCGTGGCATTGCCGTCTTTCAGAGCCAGACCGAGTCCGATGTTGTTGTATTCGAACTTGTCGGTGGGATAGTCGTAGTTGTAACCGCTGAAAGCCTGAGTGTCATAGGAATAATAGCTGTAGCCCGCCACAACTGTCACATCGTGCTTTGCGAACCTTTCACTGTACTGGCCGAAGACCTGAGCATTCCAGGTCTGGTTCATACTTGTATTCCTCCATGCCTGACCGTTCAGCTGATTCTCGTCGAAGTCCTTGGTGGCGTATGCCCCGTTGAAATGCCAGAAGAGTTTCATTCCTCCAACGGCATTGAAAGTGAGACTCTTGATCGGGGAATAGGTAACCTTACCGGTGGCCGCCATCTCGTTCCAGTTCACATCCTCGCGGAATTCGTTGATGGACCTGACCGGATTCGGAACCTCGGCGAAGATTGAATAAGCCCCCGTGGACTCATTATACACCGGGGACGTCGGATTTGCGATCAGGGTTCCGAGATATGCGCTCTCCTCCGAAACCTGATGTCCCTTTGCGAAGACATCGCTAAGGTTGGCGCTGACCTGAAGCCTGTCATCGAAAAATGAATGGTTCGTTCCCACGGAAAGGTTCAGTTTGTTCAGATCCGAGCCCTTCATAATACCCTGATGGCTGTTGTAAGAGATGTTGGCATAGTAGCGCGAACCCTCTTTGCCGCCGTTGAGGGCGAGATTGTGATAATGGCTGATGGCAGGGCGGAAGACATAGGAGCTCCAGTCAGTTTCCGAGCCATTGTCAAGCGGAGTGAACGCCCCGTCGGAGAGTTCCGCGAGATTTTTGTAATCAGAAGCGGAGAACACCTTTATGCGGTTGGAGATATTGTCCACTGAGACATAGCCGTGATAAAGAATGGAATCCGAATTCCCCGAATTGCGTTTGGTCGTAATCAGAATTACGCCGTTGTTTCCCTGAGTTCCGTAAATCGCCGCAGCCGCACCGTCCTTGAGGACATCCACGGAAAGGACGTCGTCCTGGGTTACATTGTTAAGGCTGCCGCCTACGATTCCGTCAATCACTATCAGCGGAGACTGGCTCGACATCAAAGTCGAGACTCCGCGAAGCATCATCTGAGGTTCGCTGCCGTTCGGGTCTCCGGAGGAAGAGCTGACAGAAAGACCGGCCACCTTGCCCTGAAGCATCTGGAGCGGCGATGTCACGGCGCCCTTGACGAAATCGTCAGACTTCACGGTGGAAACGGAATTGGTCAATGTGCTCCTGCGGATTGTTCCGTAACCGATCACAACGGTTCCGTCAATCATCAGGTTTTCTTCCTTCAGTACAACTGGAGAATGGGCGGAGACTTCCCCGAGAGGGAATTCGAGTTCCGAATAGCCGAGACAGCTGAAAGAAATTATGCTCTCCTGCGATTTCGCGTCAAGCTCAAATGTGCCGTCAGCTCCCGTCAACACCCCGTTGGATGTGCCCTTTTCAAGAACTGCGACTCCTTCAAGAGGCTGACCGTCAGAATCAACCACCTTCCCGGACAGTTTCAAGGACTGCGCAAGAAGCACCTGGGCAGAACACAGAGCCGCAAAAGAAATCACGGCAATGGTTCTCCTAATAAAGTTTTTCAACATAATGTTATCCATTTTGCGGTTTTACATTTCCGGAATCCTGTCTGTCTGGCAAATATTCGTCAGTCGACATTTTTCCAATGCAAAATTAGTTTGCCGAACTCTCACAAAAATGGACAATCATTTCAATTTTTTGTATTATCGCCTCCGTGGGACTGCCTCCACTGCTTCGGAGACATCTCGAAAAGCTTTTTGAACGAGCGGGAGAAATAATAAGGGTCGGAAAATCCCACATCGTAGGCAATGTCGGAAATCGGAGCCGAAGACTCGCTCAGAAGCCTCGCCGCGAACTTCAGGCGGAAGTTCTGAATGAACTCGTT
>CAVEHG010000013.1:17385-18081 GCA_963615405.1 bacterium
CTGCCCCGTCAGCGCCTTCATTTTCCTGTAAAGGGAAGCCTTGCTCATCCCGACCTGCAGGCAAAGGGCGTCAGTGCCGAATTCCGTGTCGGAAATGTTTTCCATAATCACAGAAGATATTTTCCGGATCAGGTGCTCGTCGGTATTTTCCGAAGGGACATCGACCCCGGACAGATCTATGTCTATCTTCCCGTATTTCTCCCTGGTCAGATAGGCATTGACAATCAGGTTCTTCACCCTCAGTTCAAGCATAGAAAACGAAAACGGCTTCACGATATACGAATCCGCTCCGCAAAGGTAACCCTCCCTTTTGTAGTCGGACTCCGACAGCACCGTCATAAGCACGACCTTTATGTGGCTTGTTTCTATTCTTCCCTTTATGAAACGGCACAGGTCGAATCCCGACATACCGCCTCCGAGCATAACGTCAGATATGACTACATCCACATTGCTTTCCCGCACAAGACGCGAGGCCGCCTCGCCGCTGTCCGCACAGGAAACCGAATACCTGCGGGAAAAATGGTCCGCAAGCAGTTCTCTCATTGCGGTGTCATCTTCCACAATCAGGACGGACGTCTCCGATGCAAGTTTCAGATAGTCCTCCTTATCGAAATCAGGTTCTCCGACCGTCACAGGAAGTGCCGGTGGCCTGTTGTCAACGCTGTAGCTTGCTTCCACGCTCTCCTGCTTCTTCAC
>CAVEHG010000014.1:0-17669 GCA_963615405.1 bacterium
ATCCGTCTGTGTCGGTATTCAACGAAAACCCCATCTGGCCCTCTCCATTTGATCCACAAAAGCCAGATTCCACGCCCGTCTCAAATTCAGAGACAAGCGGAGAAACATAAATTTTTCTCATTGCTTAAATGTTATATGTACAAATCCGGGCGCAAAGGTACATATATTTTCAAGATCTGCAAGATGTCCATCTTTTTATTCAACCTCTCCCCACTGCACAAAAAGAGAGGGGATGGCTAAAAAGCTTTTTAGTCACCCCCCCTTTTATAAATATTGTATAATTTCCTGTCGCCGGATTACCGTTCGTACTCGACTCTCGCCCTGACTTCAACAAGGGTGTCGATATATTTGCTGAGTTCATCGCGGACCGGATCGGCCTTGTAGGCGGCGAGATCCTTCCAGCTGTCGAAATCCTCAATCAGAACCGCGTCGTATGATGTCGCCGATTCGTTGCGGTTGATTCCGACCTCCACATCCTTGAGACCGGGAACAATCCCCAGGATGGACTGATAGCGTTCTTTGATGTCTTCTGCGATTTCTTTCGGAGTCCTGCCATCTGATGGCTTGAACTTCCACATTATTGTGTGTCTGACCATAACTATAGAGTTGAAGTGTTTATAATCATGCTTTTCGTCCGGAATCCTTCCTGATTGACTGCGGAATCCGGCGAGGGTTCGTTAGACCTCCATAAAGTTATGAAGAAATTTGAATATGACAAGCGGGTTTGTGAAAATATTGTCCTTAAATTGTCTTAAAAAGTCTAACTTTGTCTCTGCTTCGGGGTCCGTCGGACGGAACAGAAAGCGAAGGTGAATTTGTGAATGACATTTAATATGCTGATACTCCGTGGATAACGCGTCCGGTGCAAAAAAAATAGCAAAGAATACGCTGCTGCTCTACGTCAGAATGGCGGTTCTCCTGCTTGTGGGGCTATACACCTCGCGGGTGGTGCTTGCCGTGCTCGGGGAGACGGACTACGGAATCTATAATGTGGTCGGGGGAGTGGTGGCTATGTTCGGCATCATTTCCGGTGCTCTGTCCTCCGCGGTTTCCCGTTTCATGACATTCGAACTCGGACGGGGCGGCGCACGGCTGAACGCTGTTTTCCGCTGCGCGGTGCTTGTCCAGCTCGCCCTCTCAGCTGTGGTGATCGCTGTCGGAGAGCCTGCGGGACTCTGGTTCATAGGGGAAAAGATGACCATTCCGCCTGACCGTATCGCAGCCGCCCGGATTGTTCTTCAGTTTTCGCTGCTGACTTTCGTGGTCAATCTTCTGTGCATTCCCTACAACGCCGCCATCGTCGCCCACGAGAAAATGGGGGCGTTCGCTGCGGCGGGACTCTTCGAGGGATTCGCGAAGCTAGGGGTGGCTCTGCTGCTTGCGGTCTCTCCGATTGACTCTCTTGTGTGGTATGCGCTGCTGATGTGCGTTGTGGCACTGTGTGTCAGGGTTTTCTATGCCGCCTATTGCCGGCGGCATTTTCCGGAATGCAGGAGGAAATCTTCCGTTTCCGGGGGCTGCGGTGCCGCTGACCGTGCCGCTGACCGGGACATTGATTGGGGTAAAGCCCGTGGCATTGACCGCGGAATCCTCCGTGAGATGTTCAGTTTTGCGGGATGGAACTTCATCGGAGTCAGCGCAGGGGTGCTCAAGGACTATGGAGGCAACATTCTCATAAATCTCTACTCTCCGAGTCCGGCGGTGAATGCCGGCCGGGGGATCGCAATGCAGCTCAGCGGTGCCGTGCAGGGCTTTGTCACAAACTTTATGACAGCCGTGAATCCGCAGATAACCAAGTCCTACGCCTCCGGGGAGCACGGATATATGCACGCTCTCGTGAGGAAATCTGCGAAATTTTCCTTCTTCCTGATTCTTGTATTCGCCCTTCCGCTGATTTTTGAGACTGACTTTCTGCTGGGACTGTGGCTGAAGGATGTTCCGCCCTACGCCACGGCCTTCGCCCGTCTCCTGCTTGTGCTGATTCTGAGCGATTCTCTGTCCAATCCGCTGATTACTTTGCAGTTGGCGACCGGAAACATTCGCAGATACCAGATTATAGTCGGGGGAATCCTCCTGCTGAATATTCCGGTTTCGTGGCTGTTGCTCAGTCTCGGATTTGGAGTCGAGTGGGTGGTGGCTGTCGCCATTGTCCTTTCGCAGGTGTCAATGTTCGCCCGGCTGTTCCTGCTCAGGGGAATGACCGGAATGGATGTTGGACTGTGGCTGAAGGAGGTATGGCTGCGGGCTCTCGCGGTTACGGCGTGCGCCTGCGTTCCGACAGCGCTTCCCGGAGTTTTCGGATGGGAGATACATCCTCTTTTGACAATTGCGATCGCCGTGTGCGCGACCCTTTTTGCCGCCTGGTTTGCAGGGTGCACGGCAGAGGAACGGCGCGGGATTCTGTCTGCGGCGCGCAAACGGCTCGGCGGGTGCTTTAACAGGTGCTTTAACAGGCGGTTTAACGGCCGGTTCGGCAGGTGGTTCGACAGGCGTTTCGGCAAACGGTTCAGTCGGAGGGATGATCCCCTTTCCCGTTTCAGGACACTTCCCCGGAAGGTCTATGCGGCTACCAACCGTTCCGTGGAAACACTCTCGGAGAGTTCCTCCGGAGGCGTTTTTTCTGCTCTGGCCCGGGCTTTTGTCAGGGATGGAGGAGTCGTCTGCGCCGCCGTGTGGGACGATGATTTTATGGGCGTGCGGCACTCCTTCGCATATGATGAGGACGGTTTGAAGCCGATGATGCGGAGCAAGTATGTCCAGTCTTCTCTTGGCGGATGTTTCCTGAAAATCCGTGACATGCTCACGGGAGGGAAGCGTGTGATGTTTGTCGGAACTCCGTGCCAGGTGGCAGCGCTCCGCAGGTTTATTCCAGATGGAGTTATGGCAGAACAGCTGCTGCTTGTCGAGATTCTCTGTCACGGTGCACCGCTCAGTTCCGCATGGAAGTCATACACCGAAGAACTTCTTAAATCCTGTGAAGCACAGTCTATTGGCGGGGTGAATTTCCGTGACAAATCCGCCGGAGGCTGGAAGGACTACCGGGTGACTGTCAGTCTGAATATGCCTGACGGCAGCGTCAAGACTCTCTCCAGGCCATATATGCAGGTGCCGTTTATGCGGGATTTTCTTTCCGGAACCAATCTCCGTGAGGCCTGCAGGAACTGTACCTCACGTTGCGGACGCAGCGGGGCAGACCTCAGCCTCGGCGATTTCTGGGGCGTGGACAAGCTTATGCCTCAGGTCTTTGACCCGATGGGAGTCAGCGTCGTGAGCGTGTTCTCCGACAGGGGAGCCGAAGCGCTTGCCGGCATCTCTCCGTCTCTGAAACTAAAGGAAGTCCCGATGGATGTCTTTGAACGCTCGATTGCGCACAACGGCGGCTACGGATCAGCTGCTTCGAAAATCGCGGTCATAACACTTCAGATGCACACGAACTATGGCGGAGTTCTTCAGGCTTTTGCCCTTCAGCGTGCGCTTGAGTCGATGGGCAATGAGGTGGAAATCATTCAGTCGGACAGGATTCTGCCTGAACCGAAGGGGATGGCTGCCGTGCGCAAGCTTCTGACGCGGTCTTTCCGGAAATATGTGCAGCGCCGCAGCGATGTTGAGATTTTTCGCGAGCGCCGGATAAACAGGGAGTACGCCACAGTGGGAGCAGAGTTTCTTGAATTTTTCAGTAAATATCTGAAAATACGACATATATCCTCGTTTGCCGAAATCAGACCTTCGGACTATGCCGCATTCGTCGTCGGCAGCGATCAGGTGTGGCGGCCGAAATACAATCCGGAGCTGATGCATTCTTTTCTGGACTTCACCTGGGGCGATTCCGGAAGGACCGGGTGCGATTTTGGACGAAACGGGCGCGGCTCAGTCGCTGAGAGAAGGAATAAAGGAGGATGGAATGTACGCAGGATTGCTTATGCGGTGTCTTTCGGATGCGACGGTTGGGAATATAATGAACGGCAGACGGCACTTGCCGCAGAACTTGCAGGGCGCTTCGACGCACTTTCATTCAGGGAACTCTCCGGGGTCAAAAATGCCTCTGAGCATCTTGGGCTGCAGGCGGTGACCGTCCTTGATCCGACCCTGCTGCTTGATGCCGAAGAGTATCTCGGCTTGCTTTCGCCGGGCAGCGGTTTCCAGGCTCCGTCAGAATCGTCCTCGAAGGAAAGAGCTGATGCACCTGAATATTCTGGGATCTTTGAATATGTTCTTGACAGGAACACTGAAACAGAGGCGCTGGTGGCGGCACTTGAGGCTGCGCTTGAAGAGAGATTTGAGACTGTCACCCGTTTTCTTCCTGCGGATCCGCGCGGACGTGGGGAAATCTCACGCAGGGTGCAGCCGTCTGTGGAATCGTGGATCGCAGGAATAGCCGGTGCAGGTTTAGTGCTTACGGATTCATTTCACGCCTGCGTGTTCTCCATCCTTTTCCACAAACCGTTTGCCGTCGTGGGAAACCGGAGCAGGGGGATTTCGCGCATCACATGGCTGCTTGAGCAGTTCGGGCTTGAAAACCGGCTGCTGACCGGTCCGTCGTTGCCGGAAGGTGAAATCGCCTGGGACATTCCGGAAGGGGATATTGACTGGGACGCAGTGGATGCCAGACTTAAACAATTGCGTGCGGAATCGGTGAAATTTTTGAAGAAAAGCCTGAAACGGTGAAGCCTTTAAAAGGGGGACTTGAAACAGGAAACGCTGATCCGGTGGGAATCCATATGTGCGAAACTTTGAAGGGGGACTTGAAACAGGAAACGCTGATCTGAAGGGAATCCATATTTGTGAAATTTTGAAGGGGAACTTGAAACAGAGTATATGAATCAGGTGAAAATAAGTGTGATAGTGCCGGTGTTCAACGCGGCGACAACAATAGAATACACGGTGGGTTCAATTCTCTCTCCGACATTTTTCGAGGACTGCGAACTGATTCTTGTCGATGACGGCAGTACGGACGGCAGTGCGGAGAAGTGCGACCGGATGGCGGATATACACGAATGCATCCGTGTGATTCACAGGAAGAACGGCGGTGTCAGCTCAGCAAGGAATGAAGGTGTTAAAATGGCTGCGGGGGAGTATGTGACCTTTGTCGATTCTGACGACATCCTTCCGAAAAACTGCCTTGCCGACTGGCTTGTCACGATCTCGGCAGATGATTCGGTGGATCTATATGTCGGAGGCTACAGGCTGCAGAACGGTTCTCCGATTGCTCCGGCTCCGGAACAAAGCCGCCTCTACGGTCACGGTGAACTTTCCGAGTTCATTGACGACAACCTCTGCGACAACGGTTCCTATCTGCGTCCAGTCTGGGGTAAACTTTTTCGCAAATCGCTGATTGACAGACATTCGCTTCGTTTTGAGCCGTCTCTTTCTTACGGTGAGGATATGCTTTTCCTGTTTCGCTTTCTGCTCCGCTGCAATGCTGTCGGGACGGTGTCTCGCTGCACTTACATCTACCGCAGCGGCGCTTCCGGACTTTCTTCCGACCTGTGCTCGGACCGGCACATTACCCAGCTGCTGATGCTTCTAGGTCCATATTCGGAAACATTGCGCGAACTTGAAAGCGCATTCCCGGAGAGCGTGAAGATCAAGTCGCTCTGTCACAGGGATCTGGTGGGACGACTCATCTGCCGCATACTCACGGTCTTCGCGACCCGGAGGACTCTGCTCTGCACTTCCGACAACATCTCCAGGCTCTACCACTATATGTCTTCCGATTCCTCGGTCAACCGTTGCGGAGGCGCGTTTTCCCTGCGGGCCGGACAGATTCCGAATCTGCTTCTCTACCGCATCGGCTCTCCGTCTTTTTCTGCGCGTTTTTACCGGGCGAGCGCCATTTTCTGCACAGTGTTCGGCATCAGGCCGAAGCGATACTGAATTCTGTGGGACGACTGATGTATAAGAATGAAAACACGGGTGACCACCGGTATACCGGCGAACCGGAGCCTGGGAGAAACTTAAACGATATCTTGATGTAAATATGCTTAATATACTGATAGCCTGCTATAACGAATCGATTGCCGATGTCCCGGCGATACTGCTTTCCCCGAGGGACGATGTCCGCTACATCGTCTCCCACCAGATGTCTCCGGACTATGCCGCCGCTCATCCGGAATTTATCCCGGAGTCTCCCCAAAACCTTGCAGAGTCCTGTCAGCTTTCGCTTGAGCCAGGCTTCGCACCCGGCCGGAGCGATGTCGTATATTCCTCATTTAAGGGAAGGGGGATAAGCCAGAACCGCAATCACTGTCTGGATGTCCTAGAATCTGTCCTGAAGGACTGTGACAGCCTGGAAGACCAGTTGTGCCTGATTGCCGATGATGACGTTCGCTATGGTGAGGAAAGTCCTTCGCGCCTCATAGAACTTTTCCGGGAAAATCCCCGGACCGACATCATATCCTTCCGCATAGCCTCCCCTCAGGGACAACCTCCGTTCAAAAACTATCCTGCGGCCCGTCAGAGCGTCAGAAAAATACCTGTTTACGGGCGGTTCTGGTTCAGTTCCATTGAGATAGCGTTCCGTTTCGCTCCTGTGCTGTCGGGGAAAATCCGTTTCGACGAAAACTTCGGGCTCGGATCCGAAAGATGGCCTGAAGGTGGAGAGGAGACGGTTTTTCTGTCTGACTGCCTCGCTTCGGGGATGAGGATGGAGTATTTTCCGGAATATCTCGTAACGCATCCGTTTGAGAGCACAGGGAAGCGGGCGAAAACCGTACGCAAGGCGCAGCTGCTTGAAGCCGTGGCAGTCCGCTGCCGCGGTAGAATGTCATTTGCCGCGTTTGTCGGCCGTCTTCGTGTGCTTTACCGGCGCGTTCTTTCTGCCTGCGGCCGACTTTGAGCCGCCCTGCCTTGAAAAGTTCGGAGAAATTTCCTGTTCCGGTGTCCTACCTTCATCGGCATCATGTTCGGTCCTGATGGAATCGCTCCTGACAAGCCCGTTGAAATAGCGAGGTGTGTTTGCCGTGATTTTCAGCACTTTATGAGTTACCGGATGCACGACGCTCAGCCCCTTGGCGTGCAGGCACAACCGCCGTGCAGACTTTCCGTCCCCATATTTCGGGTCTCCGAGCACCGGGCAGTGCAGATGTGTCGCCGCCTGAACCCTGATCTGGTTTTTTCGTCCTGTTTCAAGCAGAAACTCCACAAGCGACCGTTTCCCGTCAGTCTTCAGCACCCTCCAGTTCGTCACAGCCATCTCGCCTCCGTTGTCCCGCAGCGACGACCGGACCATAAAGTTACTGTCATCCTGTGTCAGCCAGCTCACAATCCGCCCGGATTCCCCCGTCTCAGGCACTCCGTCGACAACCGCCACATATTTCCTCTCCAGGACCTGTTCGTTCCAGCCCTCGGTCATCGCCCTCTTCACTCCGAAATCCTTCGCGAACAGCAGCACTCCCGACGTGTCCCTGTCCAGACGATGCAGGACGTGTGCCTTCACCCGTCCGTTGTATTTGTGCATAAGATAATCGTTCACAAGCATATAGGCCGTCTCGACATCCTTCCGGTTGCCCGCCACGCTCATCAGCCCCGACGGTTTGTCAATCGCCACCAGCCATTTGTCCTCGTATATGATTTCAATCGTCTTTTTCATATCCGTCAGAAAACTTTTCGTCCGCAAAGGTACGAATATAGACGATAAAAAAGTAACTTTGCAGGTTTGGATTTCTATTGAATCCGGGTACTTGCGAAACTTAAATTGCTGTAGAATCAGGGTACATGCGAAGTTTAAATTACTAAAATCGGGTGTATGGGCAACGAAATATGGGATCCGCTAAGAAAGAAGACCGTGGCGTTGACTCCGGAGGAGAGCGTGAGGCAATGGTTCATCGATGCGGTGTTGAAACGGACGATGGGCGTGCCGGAACATATGATGATGTCTGAAGTCGGGTTTTCGTTCGGAGGGAAGAATTTGAGGGCTGACATCGTCGTCTATGGGCGGAACGCGAAGCCTTTGGCTGTCGTCGAGTGCAAACGCCCGGATGTCGAACTGACGGGAGATGTGCTGATGCAGGTCGCAAGATACAATATGGTTCTGGATGTGAAATATGTGTTCATAACCAACGGAAAGAAGACGGTGGGAATCGCATTTGACGGCAATGGCGGAACAGTTAATCTGAGCGGTTATCCGAGCTATGAGGATATGGACAGGAACAAATAACTCAAGTTTAGCAATACGAAACTTGACAAGGAATTAATGACTCAGGAGAAATTTAGATGACATATGGGAGAATACAGGGAATTTCTGAATCATAAAATTTTCAGAATAGTGTCTGAAGCAGCGGCGGAAATGGGCGTCAGGGCCTTCGTCATCGGTGGATATGTGCGTGACTGCTTCCTGCAGAGGCCGAACAAAGACATTGATATCGTTGTGGAAGGAAGCGGTATCGATCTTGCGCAAAGTGTTGCCGAACATATCGAAAAACAGGAATGTTTTGAGGGAAAACATAAATATTACCGCCGTGTACACGTCTCTGTCTTCAAAAATTTCGGGACGGCGATGCTGAAATATCACGGAGTCGAGGTGGAGTTCGTCGGCGCGAGAAAGGAAAGCTACAGACGGGATTCCCGCAAACCCATAGTCGAGGACGGGACTCTCCGCGAGGACCAGCTCCGCAGGGACTTCACGATTAATGCTATGGCGTTCAGCCTTCAGAAAGAAGACTTCGGAGCGCTTGTCGATCCGTTCGGAGGCATCCGTGATCTCGCTTCAGGCATAATCCGCACTCCGCTCGACCCGGACACGACCTACAGCGACGATCCGCTCCGGATGATACGGGCAATCCGTTTTGCGACCAAACTCTCCACGCCGGAGCACAGGTTTACGATAGTTCCGGAATCTCTTGAGTCTATACGGCGTAACCGTGACCGTCTGGAGATTCTTTCAAAGGAGCGGATTGTCGAGGAGCTTAACAAGATACTCGTCACCCGTAACCCGTCGATGGCTTTCCGCCTGCTCGACGAGACCGGTCTTCTGGAGATGATCCTTCCGCAACTCACCGCTCTCAAAGGTGTGCAATCGGTTGACGGTCACGGACATAAGGACAATTTT
Source organism: bacterium (assembly GCA_963615405.1). Classification (GTDB taxonomy): domain Bacteria; phylum Bacteroidota; class Bacteroidia; order Bacteroidales; family UBA932; genus Cryptobacteroides. The sequence goes on from CAVEHG010000014.1 coordinate 9,047, forward strand.
GCCCACACCCTCCAGGTTGTGGACAATGTCGCCGCACTTGAGGAGGATGCGATAGCCGGGGGAAGGCTTAAGGACTACCTGCTTGACGCGAACGGTGAGAAGATCTCACGGATCCGCACGGAACCTTATGTCTGGCTGCGTTGGGCAGCGCTTCTCCACGACGTGGGCAAGGCTGCCACCAAGAGATTCGACCCTTCGGCGGGATGGACTTTCCACGGACACGAAGTAGTCGGTGGAAGAATGGTTCCGAGGATATTCAAGGCTCTGAAGATGCCTATGAACGAGAAGATGGAGTATGTGAAGAAACTCGTAGAACTCCATCTTCGTCCGATTGCTCTTGTTACAGAGGAAGTTACGGATTCTGCGGTCCGTCGGCTTCTTTTCGAGGCCGGTGATGACATCGATGACCTGATGATACTCTGCCACGGGGACATAACTTCCAAGAATCCGCGCAAGGTCGAGCGGCTTCACGCCAATTTCGAGCTTGTGAGCCGCAAACTTGTGGAAGTCGAGGCCAAGGATGCCGTGCGCAATTTCAAGAACCCGATTAACGGCGAGTATGTGATGCAGATCTTTGGAATACCGCCTTGCAACACAATCGGGGTGCTCAAGGAATATGTGAAGAACGCGATTCTGGACGGGGTGATTCCGAATGAATTTGAGGCCGCCGACGCGCTTATGAGGCAGAAGGCCGCGGAGATGGGGCTGATGCCGGTCGCGTGAATGGCGGACGGGATGCTGTCTGTCAAATGAAATTGGGCTGATGCCTGTAGGATGATATATGGAAAACAGGACAAAACTGCAGGGCTGGATTGAGGCATTCCGGATTCATATTTCCGGAGTGCGGAGATTTTCCGCCCGTACCTGTGAGATATATTCCGACATTCTCGGGAGATTCGCGGAGTTTGTCGGCGATGTCGGGACAATCACTTCATCCGATATTAGAAATTATGAGGTTCATATTATTGACTCCGAGAAACTTGCTCCGAAGACTGCAAACCTGCATATGAGCGTTTTGAGCAGTTTCTGCACCTGGCTTGTCCGCACCGGAGAACTCAAGTCCAACCCGGTGAAGACCGTCCGCCGCCCCAAGATGCCGAAACGCCTTCCTGAGTTCTACAGGGAAGACGCGATGGACCGGTATTTTGCCGGGACGGACATTTACGCCTCACCCGAATTTCTCGAATCTTTCCGTGCCGCATTCTCGCTTTCATCCGGGGGAGACAAAGGGGCTGAGACCCAGGCGCACGATCTTTATGAAAAGAGGCTCGAACGCGTTGTAATATCCACGCTCCTGAACCTTGGAATACGCCGCAGCGAACTTGTGGGGATGAACATCGGCGATGTCGATATGTCACGAAGGGTGGCCACAATCAGGGGAAAAGGCGACAAGATGAGAGAAATTCCTGTGATTCCTTCGTTGTGTGAAGAAATTATGCTATATTTGAAAGCGGTTGAGACAATGGCGGGAGGGAAGAGAAGCGCGAAGGACGCGATGTTCGTGACCTGGAGCGGAGAACGGATATACCCGGTGCTTGTCGACAGGATTGTCAAAGGCGAGTTTTCACGGATTTCCGGGGTTACCGGACGGCGTTCACCGCACGTTCTGAGGCACACGCTCGCGACTGAACTGCTTGACGGGGGAACCGAACTCAATTCCATAAAGGAAATGCTCGGGCACGCTTCGCTGGCAACCACGCAGATCTACACCCACAACTCCGTTGCGAAACTGAAACAGGTTTATAAATCAGCCCATCCAAGGGCAAAAAAAGGAGGTAACTATGGAGATTAGAGTTCAATCCATCCGTTTTGATGCAGATCAGAAACTTCTGGATTTCGTGGAGAAGAAACTGTCGAAGTTGCCTAAGTTTCACGATGCCGTCATCGGCATTGACGTGAAACTGTCGCTGCTTCAGGAGCACAACAACAAAAATGTCTGGGTGAAGGTGCAGATTCCGGGGAACGACATCGTTGTGGAAAGGAATGCGGCGACTTTTGAGGATGCGGTGGTGGATTGCGCCGACATTCTCAAGGAAAAGCTGACGAGAGTCAAGGAAAAACAGCTCAAATAGAAAAAATGTTCACGGAGAAGCCTTTTCCTGAAGACTTCTCCGCTTTTTGTTTCAAAATGACGTATAATACATTATGGCTAAGGGATTTGCGGAGACAGACAGACAGTGCGCGGCGACGCTCGCCGATGTGAAGGCGGGAAGGTTCGCTCCGGTGTATCTTCTGATGGGGGAGGAACCCTATTATGTGGATATGGTCTGCGACGCTGTGATTGAAAACGCGTTTTCCGATGACAGTGAACGCGACTTCAATCAGGCGATATTCTATGGCGCCGATGTCGATGCGGATACGGTCGTAACTGAGGCAAGGCGCTATCCTATGTTTGCAGAACGCCATCTTGTCGTAATCAAGGAAGCGCAGATGATGCGCTCGCTTGAAGAACTCGCCGTCTATTGCAGCAAGCCTCTGGAATCCACGGTTCTTGTCATTGCAATGCACGGAGCGTCGGCAGACAAACGCAAATCCCTCTACAAGACAGCGTCAAAAATCGGTGTCGTGCTGGAATCCTCTCAGTTGAGGGACTATGAGATGCCTCAGTGGATAAACTCCTATTTCCGTTCCAGAGGTCTTCAGATAACTCCGGAGGCCGCGTCCCTGTTGGCCGAGTATGCCGGAACGGATCTCTCCAAAATTGCCGTGGAGACGGACAAGATGCTGAAAAACCTTCCGGAAGGGGTGAAGGAGGTGTCGTCAGAGGATATCGAGAGAAATGTCGGGATAAGCCGGCAGTACAACATCTTTGAACTCACGCGGGAACTCTCAGCCCGCAATGCCGCCAGGGCGCTGAAGATAGCGTCGTTCCTCGGCTCTGCGGCGCAGTTCAGGCTGGCTTCTGTCACCGGACAGCTTTTCACACATTTCTACAGGATACTGAAATACAATGCTTTGCTGATGTCAAAACCCGGGGCGGGAAGCGATGAGAAGGCCAGGTTGCTCGGCGTGAACCCCTATTTCCTGCGCGAGTATGACACGGCGGTGCGGAATTACCCGGTGCGCAAGTGTATGGCTGCCGTCGCCCTCATCCGGGACTACGATTTCAAGGGCAAGGGCGGTGACAACGGCGAGGCGACCGATGCGGAACTGCTTTCGGAACTCACCGCCAGGCTGCTGAATCTGTGAACATCCGTGATATGGACATATATTCCGAAAAATATCATATATTTTTTAACCATAATTGATTATGAGTCTTATTCAATGCAATGAAATATGCAAGTCTTTCGGCGAAAAGTTTGCCCTTGACCACGTCAGCGTGTCGATGGAGAAGGGCAGGATTTTCGGACTTCTCGGTCCGAACGGTTCGGGAAAGACCACACTGATAAGGATAATCAACAGGATTACCATCCCCAATTCCGGGGAGGTTCTGTTTGACGGACGCCCGATAACCCAGCGGGATGTGGAGAAAATCGGCTATATGCCTGAAGAAAGGGGACTTTACAGGAAAATGAAGGTGGGGGAGCAGGCCCTGTTCCTTGCCCGCCTCAAGGGAATGTCCCGCAGGGATGCCGAGAATGAACTCAAAAAATGGTTTGTGCGCTTCGGAATCGAGTCCTGGTGGAACAAGAAGGTCGAGGAACTCTCCAAGGGAATGGCCCAGAAGGTGCAGTTCATCACGACTGTAGTTCACCGTCCGTCTCTGCTTATACTTGACGAGCCGTTCAGCGGCTTCGACCCGGTCAATGCCCAGGTGGTGCAGAAGGAAATCCTCCGTCTGCGTGACGAGGGGGCTACGATTGTCCTTTCCACCCACAATATGGAGTCGGTGGAGGAACTCTGCGACGACATCGCTCTCATAAATATGTCTAAACTTATCGTCACCGGGCCGCTCAACGAAATCCGCCACCGCTACGGCAACAGCAATGTCGAACTGATTTACACCGGCGACACTCCTCTTCAGCCGCAGGAGGGTCTGTTCTCCGTTCTTGACGACCGCAGCGAAATGGCGCGGCACACTGCAGTCCTCTCGCTCTCTCCGGGGGTGCGGAGCAACGACGTTCTTTCCGCCGTGCTTGCGGAGAGCCTGACAGTCAATTCGTTCCAGGAACTTGTTCCGCGAATGAACGACATATTCATAGAACTCGTGAAGGGCAGGTAAAATACTTGAGCCTCCCGTTCGTGAAGGACAGGTAAAAAATACTTGAGCCTTACGTTCGTGAAAGGCAGGCGGAAATTTCAGAACTTAAATAATAGAAAATATTATGAATTTCAGAAATATAGGCGTGGTCATTTCAAGGGAATATATGACCCGCGTACGGAAAAAGTCATTTCTTCTCATAACTTTTCTCGGTCCGATTTTCTTTGCCGCGGTGACGGTGATACCGTCGCTGATTATGCTCTTTGCGGAGGACAGGGGCAAGCAGATAGCGGTTGTGGACGAGTCCGGAATTGTGATGCCGAAGCTCGAATCTGACGAGTCTTACACGTTCATCGATTATTCCGGTCAGCAGCCTGATTCTCTCAAAGCCGATCTGGACGGACTCGGAGCAGATGTGCTTCTGGTGATTTCTCCGGTCATCGATTCGACCCGCAGCGTCAACGTTACGACATATTCCGGGAAGGCTTTGAGCGTCGATATGAAAACGGCGATCGAATCACAGGTGGAGGAGGCTGTGGAGGATTACCGCATATCCCTTTATGACATAGGGGATCTCAAGCAGATTATGGAGGATGTGAAAGTCGATGTCAGCGTCACTACCTATACGATCGACGATTCGGGGGAGGCGAAACTCGATTCGGCAGAAGTGAAGATGATTGTGTCGATGCTGCTCGGAATGATAATCTATATGTTCATCGCGATGTTCTCCGGAATGGTGATGTCGTCGGTGATAGAGGAAAAGTCGAGCCGTGTCGTTGAAGTGCTGGTTTCCAGCGTGAAGTCCACTGAACTCCTGTTCGGAAAGATTATCGGCGTGGCGGCTGTGGCTCTCACTCAGTTCCTGCTCTGGGTCGTGCTGACCGGTGTGATTGTCTCGGCGGTCGGGGGCATCGTGGGCTTCGATTCAATAATGGGCAGCCAGCAGCAGATGACGGCGATGGGAGTCGATCAGTCCGCCCTGGATGCCGCGGGGATGAGCGTCGATCCGGCCGCGATGACTGCAAACCTCGGAACAGAGGGGAATTCAGTGATTTCAGCCCTTCTGGAGTTGAATTACACGGAGATACTTCTCTCGTTCGTGGTCTTTTTCGTGCTCGGTTACCTTCTCTATGCGTCTCTGTTCGCGGCAATCGGATCGGCGGTCGAAAATGAAGCGGACAGCAGTCAGCTTCAGCTTCCGGTGACAATTCCGCTGCTTCTCGGCTTCTTCATCGCACTTTATGCGTTCAAGTCTCCCGACAGCCCGCTGGCATTCTGGGGCTCAATGATACCGTTCACTTCGCCGATTGTGATGCTCGCGAGGATTCCTTTCGGCGTTCCGCTCTGGGAACTGCTGCTTTCAATCGCGCTCCTGCTGTTCACCTTCATCGGCTGCGCCTGGATTTCGGCGAAGATCTACAAGATCGGCATTCTGACTTTCGGGAAGAAATCCACCTTTAAAGATTTGTGGAAATGGTTGAAAATGAAATAATTATGAAAAGAGTTAGAAGCTGTTTTGAGATAAAGGCAGTTTCTGTACTGACTGCGGCGCTGCTTTCGCTGTCCGGGATGTCTGCCTATGCGCAGGATGCTCCGTCGAACTGCGGGAGGGAGGTGAAGATCGAGTCCTGGACGCTGACTCCGATGGACGGAAGCCGTGTGGGGGCGAAGTCTCCCTCGACTGACAATGTGAAAGAATGTCTCGGAGAAATCAGGCGCGGGAAGTACTATGCCCCGAACGGCAGGGTGTACGGACGTCATACTTCGACTTTCCGGGCGGCGAAAAAACTGCTTGCCGTCCAGCCCGTGATGGCTCCGGTGAAGGCGGTCGTGGGATACAGCACCCGTGAAATGTCGGCCAAAGCTCCGGAGTCAGAACTCTCCAACTGGTTCATAGACAACATTATGGATGCAGTTGCGAAGGAGTCCGGGAAAAAGGTCGATTTCGGCGTGGGCAATTTCGGCGGAATCCGCTGCTCGATGCCTCAGGGCGAGGTGATTCTGGATGACCTGATGTCTATGTTCCCGTTCAAGAATCAGATTGTATATCTTGAACTTCCTGGCAGTGAGATCCGGTCCATACTCGAGTCGATGGCGGAGGGCCGCTTTCAGGTTCTCGGCGGATGCAGGGTGGTCGCAGACAACAGAAAACTCGTTTCCGCGGAGATCGCGGGGGAGCCGCTTGACGACTCCCGCTGGTATGGCGTGGCCACGATTTCCTTCCTGCTTGAAGGCGGTGACGGACTGTATCTTGCACACAACTCGCGGAATATGAAGATTTATGACATCGACATTATAGACATAATCCTCGAAAAGGTGAAGTCGCTGAAGGAAGCCGGCAAACCGATTGAGTATCAGAAGGACGGACGGGTCGTGGTCAAGAAAGACGGGAAGGTTGTGCCCCCAAAGGGCGGAAAGGTTTCGCATAAATAAGGGGTCTCGCGTAAATGGAGGTCTCACACAGGAGGTTTCACAAAGGATTTTTTACACAAACAGGCAGGCATTTTATGAAAAGATTGGCATATATTGTCCTTCTGGCGTTTGCGTTTTCGTATAGCGCTTATGCACAGAAACTTACGTTACTTCATCTGAACGATACCCACAGCCACATAGAGCCTGAAAGAGCCGGTTCTCTTGCAGGGCACGGCGGAACTCTTGAAAGGGCTGCGTATATCGACAGCGTGCGTACGGCGGACGGGAAGGGAAATGTCCTGCTGCTACACGCCGGCGATTTCGGCCAGGGATCGTCTTATTTCACGCTTCTACGCGGATTTCTGGAGGTGGATCTGATGAACGCGCTCGGGTTTGACGTGACTGCAATAGGAAACCACGAATTTGACAATGGCATTGAGGAACTTACCGAAAGGGTGAAAAAGCTGCATTGCCCTGTGGTCTGCGCCAATTATGATTTTTCGAAATTCGAACTCGGACGTTATGTGAAGCCTTATGTCGTCCTTAAGCGGGGCGGATTCAAAATCGGGATAATCGGATTGACCACTGATGTGCGTCCGGTCGTCGATGCGAAGATTGCCAGGGAACTGGAGTACCTTGACCCAGTGGAGATTGCGAACAGTTATGCGGAAATTCTCCGTAACGAAAAGAAATGCGATATGGTAATATGCCTGACGCATCTCGGTTTCAAGGGGGAGAAAACACTGATGGACAAGGAATTGGTTTCAGGACTTCGCAATGTCGATCTCGTTATCGGAGGACATTCGCACACCTTCCTCAAGGAAATATGGTGGCAGAAGGATGCCGGCGGCATTGAGGTTCCGATTGTTCAGAACGGCTGCTGGGGGCTGAATATGGGGGATATAAAGGTTGTAAGGGCGCTCTGATGCGGTATTGTTTTTTTTACTGCAAAACCTTACCTTTGTGGTCTTTTGTAATACAGGTAAAAATATGAAGAAATTTGTCATTGTGGCCGCTGCGCTCGCTTTGGGATTCACAACCCTCTCACAGGCGCAGGAGAAGCCGAAAGAAGCCGAGTATGTCTTCACGACAGTGAAGGAGAATCCGATTACCGGCATCAAGAATCAGTATCGTTCAGGCACTTGCTGGTGCTTTTCCGCACTTTCTTTCGTGGAATCCGAAATTCTCCGCCAGAAGGGCATTGAGACCGATTTGTCCGAGATGTTCGTGGTAAACAGGGCCTACTATGACAGGGGTATCAAATATGTGCGCCTTGACGGAAAGATGGGTTTCTCCGCGGGAAGTTCGTTCGGGGATGTCTATGAGGTTATCCGTGAATATGGTATTGTTCCCCAGGAGGTCTATACCGGAATGAATTACGGAACTGAACTGCCGGTTCAGGCCGAGATGGACGCGGCACTCGCCGGCTTCATCAACGCCATTGTCGAGAATCCGAACAAGACGCTTTCCACCGCGTGGAAGAATGCCTACAACGGCATACTCAGCGCATATCTCGGAGAACTTCCCACCGAATTCACCGTTGACGGAAAGACATACACCCCGGAATCCTACAGGGACTATCTCGGAATCAATGTCGATGACTATGTGAACCTTACGTCGTTCACTCACCATCCGTTCTACAAGCCGTTCGTGATTGAGGTCTGTGACAACTGGAGGTGGGGCAGCGCATATAACCTTCCTATCGATGAACTTATGGAGGTGATGTACAACGCCATCGACAAGGGATTCACGCTCGCCTGGGGAGCCGATGTGAGCGAAAAGGGGTTCACCCGCAACGGCACGGCAGTCGTTCCTGACGTTGATGCCGCTCCGACGGCCGGTTCCGACCAGGAGCACTGGATCGGCAAGTCTGACGAAAAACCGGCTGAGGCAGCCTCTGCTCAGGAGAAGAAAATCACTCAGGAGATGCGTCAGATTGCCTATGACAACAAGCAGACTACCGATGACCACGGAATGCAGATTTACGGACTCGCGAAGGATCAGAACGGAAATCCGTTCTTCATCGTTAAGAATTCCTGGGGCGAAGCGGGAGCGTACAAGGGTATATGG
>CAVEHG010000015.1:0-16756 GCA_963615405.1 bacterium
TGATAGCAATTATTTGAGAGCAATTTTGTACCTTTGCGCCCTTGAAATTCTGCCGACAGCATTGCTTGTGACCTCGGCAGCGGTTTTTTAGGTTTACAAGGGTTTCGCGATTGCGAAATTCAACCGATTCATCGACGAACTAAAATTCAAGTTTCGGAAGGGCGAAACTTAAAACAGGAAATGGGCGTAAAAAACATTCTCATCTCACAGAAGCAGCCGCAGACGGCCTCTCCTTACGATGCGCTTGCTGAAAAATTCGGGGCAAAATTCGATTTCCTGCCCTTTTTCCATATGGAACCTCTGACTTCACGCGAGTTCAGGGCGCAGAAAATCAATATATCCGACTACACCGCCATCGTATTCTCCGCAAGAACGACAATCGATGCGTTCTTCCAGCTCAGCGAAGAACTCCGCGTCAAGATCCCGGAGACGATGAAATATTTCTGCACAACGGAGATTGTCGCAAACTACCTCCAGAAGCATATCGTCTATCGCAAGAGAAAGATATTCTTCGGAGACGGGAAGCCGGAGTCAGTCCTGAGTCTCATCGGCCCGAAGCACAAGGATGAGAAATTCCTCATCACCACCAGCGACCCGGCCGGCAGGGATGCCATCACCAGACTTTTTGAAACCACCCAATACGATTTCACGACAGGAGTTTTCGTCAAACCGGTTCCGCAGGATCTGACGGCTGTCGATCTTCATAAATACGATGCAGTCGTTGTGTTCAACGCCGCCGACGTGAAGTCCCTCTATGCAAACTTCCCGGAGTTCTGTCAGGAGGACATCCGCTTCATAACTTACGGAAAATCAGTCGTAAAGGCGATGGAGGAGGCCGGGCTGAAGATTGAGATTTCCGCTCCGACCCCCGAGATTCCTTCGGTTTCGAAGGCGCTTGAGACTTACCTCCTGGGGACTCGCTAGACACTTAAAGGCGGCCCGTGGATTGCCTTCTCAAGAAGACTGTTTTAAACCGGTGCAGATCCGCACGACAGACAAGAAGCTGAATATATGGACACCGCGCCCCTCACCTTCAAAAAGGAAGAAAGAATCTGTGGCGAGAAAAGCGTTTCCGCGCTTCTCTCGGGGGGACGCTATGGCACCGCGGGAGCATTCCGCTTCTGCCACCGCCCCAACGAAGGCCACAGCCGGATTATGGTGTCCGTCCCGAAGAAGATGTTCAAACGGGCTGTGAAGCGCAACCTGCTGAAGCGCCGTATCCGCGAAGCCTACCGCCGGCAGAAAGATCTGCTCCGGAACACCCCAAGCGACATTCTGTTCATCTACAACAGCAAAGAAATCCTCCCCTACGACACAATCTTCTCCCAAATCGGGGACATACTGCGGAAAATTGCAGGGAACTCCCGGGAGGAGGCGCTCAATAGTTAAGCCCGAATGCCCAAAGAGGCCGATTTTTTGGTCTCTCCCTTGTCAAAATATTGACATTCTTCACACTGCCCCCGCCGGAATCTTCACAGTCGGGCGCCGGTAACTGTCTCAAGACACTTTTCTTCTGCCATTTCCTGAGGGTTGGTGCCGGGGACTCCCTGCGGGACTTCCTCGCCAAGAAGGGCGAACAGCTCCTGCCAATAGACAGGGATCTCCCCGTCACTGCCCTTCCAGTTCATCGGAACCTCCCGGAAAAGATGCTTCCCGGAGCGGGCAATGTAGGAATTATAGACCAGTTCACTGCAGTACATAGCCCCGTTGTCGGGAAGAAAATGTACATCGTATGGCTGTCCGAGGAACTTTTTCGCGTTCTCGACAAAACGGGACGCTTCGGCTGCGCTGACTTTGGGACGCTTCACCTCGAAGACCGGCAGGCTGCCGTCCTTCAGACGAAAATCGGTAAGGAACGTGTCCAGCGGATGACGGTCCACACCGTGACGGATTGTGGCGTCGATAATCCAGGTGGAATCCGCGCTGACCTCAAGAATGGCCACGTGCACCCTCATAAGCGCCGCTCCGCCGGAAGTGGACTCCGCAATCGCACTTGACATGGAATCCGTATTCAGATCATAGTCTGCGGGAATATCCACAAAAACAAGATCCCCCGTACGCACGCCCTCCTGTGCCGGGGTGCACCCGACAAACATCAGAAGGGCCAGAATGAAAACAAAAAACATAGTGTAAAATTAATGCTATCCGGGCGGTAACCGCTACAGCGAATGACGGTATCCCTTGATCTTCTGCCACTTGCCGCGGGTGAAATCAGGGATGCGGACAGGCTTGCTGCCGTTCTTGATGCTGGCGCCGGTAAGCTCGCCTATGCAGGACCACTCGGCCGCGTCATAGACATCCATATCCAGCGGACGGCCGTTCCTCAGACACCACACAAGACGGTAGTCCATAATAAAATCCATTCCGCCGTGGCCTCCGATCTCTTTCGCCTTCGCCTCTATATCCTTGATTACCGGAGACTTGTACTCCTCCATCAGAGCATTGAAGACATCCTCGGAAACAAAAGTGTGGGCGTTGAGATTGTCGTATGCTGTTTCCGAACCCTCTGCGGATTCCCCGCCTTCGAGAGCGATGAGCGGAGTCGGATATTTCTCGGCATAACCCTTCGTCCCGACAAGCTGGTACATCCTGTCGTACGGACGCGGAGTGTAGACATTGTGCTGGAGAAGGATGGTCTTGCCGTTGGCGGTTTTGATGACTGTCGTGGTCTGGTCCCCGTTTTCGAAGCTTTCCACGCCCATTCTTTCCTTTGCCTCCTTCAGACCGATGACTGATTTGGTGTCCATCGAAACAAGGTAATCCATTCTGTCGCCGCGGTGTATGTCAAGCAGCTGGCAGTCGGGGCCGAGCCCGTGGGTCGCGTACACATCGCCGGCGTGAGCCTGGTTGAACGAGAGACGCCAGTTGTCGTAGTATTCGCCCCAATACTCGGAGAGATTGTGGATATATGAACCCTCTGCGTGGAGAACCTCGCCGAAGACTCCATGCTGGGCCATATTGAGAACCGTGGCCTCGAAGAAGTCATAGACGCAGTTTTCGAGCATCATACAATGCTTCCGCGTACGCTCGGATGTGTCAACCAGCCTCCAGCAGTCGGCCACTGAAGTGGCTGCAGGCACTTCAACTGCGGCGTGCTTACCGCATTCCATAGCGTAGACGGCCAGATCGACGTGGCTCTGCCAGTTCGTCGCGATGTAGACAAGGTCAATATCCTCCCTTTCGCAGAGCTGTTTCCATCCGTCAGGGCCGCTGTATGACGCCGCCTCCGGGAAACCCTTGCTGGAAAGAATTTCCTGAGCCTTCTCCACCCTGTCGGCTTCAAGGTCGCAGAGGGCGACGATTTTGACGCCGTCGATGTAGGTGAAACGGTTGACCGCGTCCGGGCCCCTCATCCCGAGGCCGATGAAACCGACGCGGACGGTGTCAAGAGGATCTGCTGCAAAACCGAGCATATCCGTCTGGCCCTCAGCCGGAGCCGGCTCGTTGAAAACGATCACCCCGTCTTTGATTCTGTAATTTTCCGAGCAGTTGCAGCAGCCGGCAAGCGCCGGGAGAATTGCAGCAAAAATGAAAAAGAAATGTTTCAGTCTCATGATATTATTATTTTATCCCGCAAAGTTATGATTTCCTGCGGAAAAATGGAATCCGGTCAAGCGGAACGTCTGTTTTTATTTCAAGTCCACCGGCAGGAGCGTCATAGACAGTCCCGTCGTCGGAAGTCCACTCCCCTTCAGGGAGTTTTACGATGCGAGAGTCTTCCGGCGTAAGCACAGGCGCGACCATAATGCCGTCACCGAGCATAAACTGATCCCTGACTCCGGCATATCCCTGATGCGGGAACACATATTCAAGAGGTCTCATGACCGGTTCTCCGGTCTGAGCCGCATTTCTGACCAGCGACATCAGCTCAGGAAGGAGTTCGCCACGCGTCCTGACAGCTTTCAGCACTGCAGCGTAATGTTCCTGATCAAGCACCCTCCACGGAGCCACGGAAAACTGCATCATCGTCATAAGCGCGTGGCACTGGGCGGAGCGGACGATAAGTTTCTGATCTATGTCGCCGTCAAGGAAGGTGGTAAAACTGCCTCCGCCGACCATATCCGGGCAGGAGAAGGCATAGCCGAGAATGTTTTCGGCCAGCATCTCCGGGACAAGTTTCTGAAGGTCTTCCCAGGAGTGCGCCTTGTCGTGGAGACGCTGCACAAGCGGATGTCCTGCCATCTGCCAGCCGGCGCGATACTCGTTGTACGGATAGGAAAGACCGATTTCTGCAAAGAGCCGACATTGCTCGTTCCCTGAAATTCCTCCTTTGCTGAATGCGTCTGAAGGATAGTAGCGGTAATCGCCGGCATCGAACTTGAATCCGTCTATCCCGTAAGTCTTCTGAAGATATCCGAGCCGCCCCTTGAACCACTCCACGGTCTGTGGATTGGAAAAGTCCAGAACTGCAGACGTACCGTTCCACCAGCGGACCGGATACGGTTCCGAAGCCTCCTCCCAAGAATGCGCTCCTCCTTCACCGGAGAGAAGGAAGCCCTTGAAAGAATTGATTTCCCGACAGATGAGATACTGGTCCATACTTACGAAAGGACAAACCCAAAGCATAACCTTGAACCCCATACCGTGAAGACGGTCAACCATAGCCTTCGGATTCTTGAACCTGCGCGGATTGAAATCCCATTTGCCGTAGTCCTCTTGCCAGGTGTCGTCGATCATTATTATCCCCGCCGGAAGTCCGTTTTTCAGTATGTTCTCGGCATAACTGAGCACTCCTTCCTCATTCTGGTCGTACATCAACTCAATCCAGGTGTTGTACTGCGGAGAAGTGAAGAATATTTCAGGGGGCATCTTCCCGTCTGCAGGGAAGAAGGTTGAAGATGTGTAACTGTAGGCCTCACGGAGACTCCCGCCGGCAACACCCGTTTTCACTTCTGACCCGGCTCCGGTGATTCTTATGCCGTCTTCGAGAATTTCAAATGCGAACGGGGATTCGCTCCAGATGTAGCGGCCCCTGTCGGTAAGCAACAGCCCCTGACCCTGATTTTCGCGGTTGTCGGTCAGCGAACGGTTGAAACCTTTTTCAAACGGCATCAAAGACCCGTCCTTCACGAGCCCGCCCCATACGTTTTCGCCGGGTTCTGTTTTTATGAACATATTCTCCGTTGAACCGGAACCTGATCCGCAGGATACGGGAATGAGGACTGAGAGAAAGGCAAGGACAAGAATTGCCGGAGTACGAAATATCTTTTTCATCCAAAGAAACCTTTAAAAGTATGTTTTTTCTATGCGGCCGTCGCCGCCAATGAGCAGTCGGGAAGGAAGCATCGACAGATCAAAAACCTCGCCTCTTTCAACTTCCCTTCCCGGACAGTATGCCACAATGCGGCCGGGGGGAAGCTGTGACTGATAGTATGAGACCGTCTCCTGCGACGCATTCACAAGAATGACGAGCCTTACAAGTTCCGCAGCGTCGGCATACTCTCCGTCAAAGGAAGAAAGCTGGTCGAGACAGGAAATGCAGCCAGAATCGGCAATGTAGACAAGCAGTCGGGATGGGACGAAGTCGCGCAGATTGAAAGGGACTCCGTCAGCCCCCTTGAGCTGAAGAGACGGAGCGTCAGCTCCCGCAACCACCTTGTCAATCACCGAATGGGATTGGGCGAAACTCGCCATAAGATAGGAATCTATCACATTGTCGCTCACTATCTTGGAGAGAGCGGCCCGGTAAAGGGCGTCATTTCTGAACGGAGAGTCCACACTGTGCAGCCACCCCTCAAGCCATCCCGCCCAGATGGTGTAGGCCCCGGCCTGACGGGAAGCGGAGTCGAGAAATTCAAGAAGAAGAGTCTCGGCATCCGGTTCGGGGAGTTTTGTCAGGAGTCCGACATATTCCCCGAACTTTTCAGAAGCCGCGTCCACATCGGAAAAACCTTCAGTGGAGCCGAAATCATATCCGTCCCAGAACGACGCCGCACGTTCCCGCGGGTTCGAACACGCTGCCAGCAGCAACGTCAGGGACAGGATGGGTGCTTTAAATCTCATCGGAATCAGTCTTCATCAGAACTTGCAAATCAGGTTATAGCCCCTGTCTGCATCCCACATATCTTTGTTGGACAAATGAATGGAGAAAGCGGGATTGTCGTGAAGCGTGGTTTCCGGATCCGGAAGGTTAAGATAGAGTGACCAGCCTTCTCCGAAATCCGCCGGCAGCTGAATTTCCGTGTCCACGGTGGAAGTCTCGCCGGCAAACCAGTAGCGCGGATCGATATCCTTGAGTTTATACACGGTTTCTTCCCCGTCCCTGTCACAGAGAACCAGTTCAACGGCTCTCGGGTTGATCGGCGGGGCAAAGCCCGTGTTCTTGATGTCAAGCACGACTCTCATCTTTTCACCGGCGACAGGATTCGGAGTGAGGAATGCCCGGGTCAGCGAAAGCCTGTAGCCAAGACGAAGTTTGATCTCATCGAAGCATTTCTGTTCTCTCCAGCGGCTGATCACCGAAGGATGATAGCTCTGATTCATATAGGTCGCGTGATGCAGGGCGAATTTGGTTACGGCATATTCGCAGTTGCAGTAGGCGGTGAGAGCGCAGGTCTCCCCTCCCCAGATTGTGTAGCGCGACTCGTTGTAGACGTAATTGCGCTCCTCTTTGGAATTGTATGTTCCGACATCGTTGTGGCTTGAGACAAAGCAGTCGTTGTGGTGTCCGACACGTGAGATCTCCGATCCGTCGTGAGCCGTGGAAACGGTGAGCGAATCCGCGAGGGAGATGTTGAATATCATTGTCTTTGCAAGAGGGTAGCGGACAAGAACCTGACGGGTGGACGGCAGGGCCGCAAGGAGCTTTTTCAGCAGCTGGCGGCGAAGTTCGTAGTCAGCGGAGGTCTTCGGCTGGAAGACATAGTTGTCAGTATAGTACCATTCTCCCCAGGTCCCGACAAAGCCGGCCTCAAGGCAGAGAATGACGTCGCTGTAGGTTTTGAGAATGGGAGCGAGCTGGTCAATGTGCCCGTTCACCACATCCGGGGAGGCATCCCAGGGGTGGTCAGACTCTGTGTACACGTTTTTATATGCGAAACGGAGCACGCATTTGAATCCGACCTCGCGGAGAGTCTGCAGATTGGCCTTGAGTACATCGAGATATTCTTCTGAAATCGAACAGTCGATAAAGTCGGTCAGATAATAAATGGTGTACACAATGCTCTGCTTCAAGAGTTTCGGGCCCTCGAACGTGGAAGCCGGCATCGGACGGGGCGTGCCGGAGTGGACCTCAAGATGGGTCAGAAAACCTCTTTCCGGATTGGCGATCTCCTCTTCGAGCGCCTCCTCAAAAGTGATTTTCTTGAGGGAAGAGTATTTTCCGTCCTGTCCGGATGAAGTTTTCGAGCACGAAACGGTTCCCAGCGCCAGCAAAGCGGCGGAGATAAAAAGCAAAAGTTTTTGCATACGGAATATGGCGAATTTTCAGTAAAAAAATCGCGGCAGAGGGCATACGCCGGCTGCCGCGACCGTTATAAACCTGATTTATTTGTCAATAGTGACAGAAAGGGTGTTCGCAAGACCGTTAGGATTGGTCTCGGCATTCATTGCAGCGTTAGGAAGCCAACCGCAGCTGGTCCAGTCTGCCTGGATGTCGAATCCCATAGTGAAAGTGTCTGCGAATGTCGCGCCTGAAATCATCTCGCGGATAATCTGGATCTCATACTTTCCTGCAGCACCTGCACCGGATGCTATACCTGAACCGTTCGGAAGAATTGCTCCCCATCCGTCGGATGCATCGTGTTCAGTGGAAGGATCTGTCCAGAGCCAGCCTGAAGCGCCGACTTCACCCCACCATTTGAAATAAGCCGGGTCGAAAGACACGTACTCGTTTTCCTCGATAATCGCATTTTCCAGAACGATATCAAGAACAGGATCAGCGAATTCGTCACCATAGCCGCCGGTAGCAGCGCTGTTGTCATAATTGATATAAACGTGGAACGGCGTATATGCCTTATTCAGCTGATTTTCGTCGAATTCTGCATATACGTTGATGTAGGCCTCATCGGCATAAACCTTCACTTTCTGAAGAGCGGAGAACTTGGCTCCCTCGACTGTGGTGGTTACAGAAACCTTTGATGCGTCAAGAGCATCCCAGTCAGAGAAATCGCCGTCAATCTTGATCTTGCTTACGAAAGTAGGCTCGTCGTCATCATCGTCGCCTCCGTGTTTTTTCGGGCCGTCGGATTTTTCGCAGGCTGCGAAACTTACCATAAGCGCAGCCATAGCTGCAAACATCATGAACTTTTTCATAATCTGATTTTTTAGTGGTTATTAATAAAGAATAATTTGTGTTATATGAATAATACTCAATGATTTACCTCTGACGGAACTGTGATTATTTGTTGTTGGGAATGCCGCTCACAGACACCTCATCGTAAGGGATGCAGTAAGGGAAGTCCTTGTCAAGATCTTCAGGGGAAAGCACCTCCCATGTCTGCACACCGGCATAGCGGCGGTCGATGGATTTGCCGTTGCGGTAGAGGTCGAATGCGCGGAAGCCCTCGAAGCAGAGCTCAAGACGCCGTTCGTCGAGCACCACGTCAAGCACATCCGTATATCCCCTTGACGCCATATTGGAGGCCGTCATCTGAGCATCTCCGGTAAGTCCGGCACGGGTACGGATGACGTTGACATCCTTCAGCGCTGCATCTGTGTTGCCCTTGTGGGCATAAGCTTCCGCACGGTTGAGGATAACTTCCGCCCAACGGATCATCACCGGAGAAGATAGCATAGGGTCGTCGTCCTGTCCGGAGAATTTGGACATCAGATATTTCGGATAAGTCTGGCGCACGCCCGAACCGGCTGAAACGTTCGGACGGAGATAAACCCTTGTGCCGCCCTCAAAGCCGTCATTGTCTTTGTCGTCAGTGGTGTAGCCGGTTATATAGTTGACGGTGTAGCCGTTCACGGACTTCTTCAGCACGTCATAGTTCTTACCCTCGAATGTGAATGAATATCCTGTGTTTTCAGCGGTTTCCTTTGCCGTGTTCTTTGTGAGCGAATGGGCAACGAAATTGCCACGGAAGTCATTCACCTCATCAAGGACAGGGAAATGCACCATCATGGTTCCGTCATCCGAAGGGTCAAGCTGGCTGAAATAAGCCTTGAACCTCAGGTCTTCAGGGTAGCGGCTGTACAGTTCTATAAGCGGGTCGGAGTAATAGATTTCGCCCCAGCCTGCGCCGCCTCCGTCATAATACATCGAACCGATCTGGCTTTTAGGGACATATCCCTTGTCCTTGGTGGTCTTCCCGACACACCAGAGAGTTTCGGATGAAGTGAGGGCGTTGGCGAAATAGTTGTCGAGATCGGTGTCAAGACGGGATGATGGGTCGCTTCCGAGCATTTCATCCGCAAGAGCGATGCACTCGTCATATTTTCCCATATAGAGATAGACACGGGTGAGAAGCCCCCTTGCCGTCTCATAGCTTATGTAACCGGCATTGCCCCGGCGTTCTCCGCTTTTCATCAGTTCGGCAGCCTTCTGGAGGTCCTTAACAATCTGGTCGTAAACCTGTCCGACGGTCGCCCTTTCGGTTACGGAGCAGTCTGTGGATGTCCTCAGCACAACGCCAGGATTTTCAGTACCGCGCGTATAGGGGCGTGAATACAGAACAGACAGATTGAGATGGGCCAGCGCTCTCATACAGTAGTTCTCTCCGAGCATATGGTCCGAAGAAACGGATGCCCCCTCCTGAATGGATTCGATGTTGGAATTGGCCCCGTAGATTATCTTGTAGGACAAATACCAGAAATAACTCAGGTTGTAGAGAGTGGAGTTGTCGCTGTAGGTGGTCGCCTCATACAGAGGGTCTTCAGTTCTGCCGGAAAGGCAGATGTTGTCGCCCCTGAACTCGGTCATCTGAAACCAGTGGCGGACGTACGTGTTGTTGGAATATTCCGAATTGTTGTACATCAGCACGTCCTTGAACAGGGAATAATTTCCGTCGGTGGTGTAAACTGCGGCGCCCGGATCGTCCTTCAGCATACTGGAAGTCATAGTGTCGGAACGGTAGAAATCCATCTCGCAGGAAACGAGAGTCGCAAAGGCAATGACAGCCAATAATATCTTTTTCATAATCTCAACTCCTTTTTAGAATGTAATCTCTATACCTCCGACAACGGAGAACGGAACAGGGTAGTTAGTGGAATATGTGCCGGCAAGTTCCCAGCTGGTGCTTTCGAGCCTGACCTCAGGGTCCATACCTGAGAAACGGGAGATTGTCGCGATGTTGTCGGCGGAAACATAGAGTTTCAGACCCTGCATCCTGGCTTTCCCAATCCATTTCTTCGGGAAATTGTAGCCGAATGTGACATTCTTCAGACGGAAGAAGCTGCCGTCCTCAAGATAACGTGAGGAAATCCCGTGCGCAGACTTGTTTCCGTTGAGCGCAGGCTTCGGATGGGTTGCGATATCACCCGGCTCCTCCCATCTTGACCAGCCGAGGCCGTTGTCGATGGACATCATATTGTAGTCGCTGTACGCTCCGTCGGAGTCCATCGTGATTCGGGCCGCGTTGAACACCTTGTTTCCGCAGATGAACGCCGCATTGGCGGAAAGACTGAATCCTTTGTAGGTGAGCGAGGTGCTGAGACCTCCCTGGAACAGAGGGGACGCCTTCCCGACAACCTGGAAAGTGGCTTCCTTGTAGTCGTTGGTGGCGCGGGTCGTGCCGTCAGCCTCGATAACTTCCCACTGAGGGTCTCCGTTGTCAGGATTTACTCCGAGCCATTTAGGCATATACCAGGAGTAGATATCCTGACCCACCTTCACCTGCTGAGAGATTCCTGAAGACATCTTCTGGAGGAACTCTCCGTTAGGAAGATATGTGACTCTGTTCCTGTTGAAACCGATGTTGAAACCTACATTCCAGACCACGCCCTTCATCTTCAGGACATCCGCGTCAATGGCGAGCTCGACACCCCTGTTGTTGACGGTGCCGACATTGTCCATAAATTCGAAGAAACCGGTGGAAGTAGCCTGAGGGACAGCAAGAAGCAGATTCGTGTTTTTCGTGTCATAAAGGTCAACGGTGACGTTGATGCCCGGGACAAAACTTACATCGATTCCAAGGCTTGCCATATACGCCTCCTCCCAACCGAGGTTAGGGTTCTGCTGCCTTTCGAGCACTGCTGCCACAACTCCCTGATACTGAGAGGAAAGGCTGTAAGAATCCTGCCAGAGGAAGT
Source organism: bacterium (assembly GCA_963615405.1). Classification (GTDB taxonomy): domain Bacteria; phylum Bacteroidota; class Bacteroidia; order Bacteroidales; family UBA932; genus Cryptobacteroides. The sequence continues at coordinate 11,194 of CAVEHG010000015.1, forward strand.
CCTCAATGTTGTCGTTGCCCGTCTTTCCGTAACCTCCGCGAAGTTTAAGGAGCGAAACCACATTCTGGTTCTGCATCCAGCTTTCCTTGTTGATAAGCCAGGCGGCTGAAACTCCAGGGAACCATCCGCCGCGCGCTTTCGGAGCGAAACGGGAAGTCTGGTCATAACGGACTGAACCCGTGATGATGTAACGGCCCTTGTAAGAGTACTGAGCCTGTGCAAGGGCGGCCCAGGAACGTGTCTGGTAGTCATATCCGCCGATCTCCTTGGCTACGGCATTGCTGAGCGCGGTCTGTCCGTTAGGCATATCCGTGCCTGAAGCCCACATCTGTCGATATGTTCCCAAACCGAACTCATAGCCTATCACTCCGTTGATGCTGTGGTCTCCGAAATCCTTCGCCGCCTTGAGGAGGTTGGTCGTGCCGAATCCGAGACCCCTGGCGAAGCTGTTGTAAACATAGCCGTTACTGTATGTAGGCGACTTTGTCCGAGGGTCTATGAATTCGTCATAAGTGGAATTGGATGTGTTGAAACGGTTGGTGGATGTGAAGATCAGCCAGTCGGTTATATTCCAGGTCAGCTGGAGGTCTGCGTTAATGTCCTCGCCGGAAGATTTGGCGTAGTTGTACTGCTCGTTGTGCAGGAAGTTGTAAGGGTCGTGCCCGTACCATGCCTTCCCGTTGTCGGAGCGGACCTTGCTGTCCACGTACAGGATTTCTCCTGTGTTCTCGTCGTAAGGGTTATCCCACGGAAGATTCCTGTAGGCGCCTTCGAGAGTGACATATGAAGAAGCCTGCTGCGTGCCTGTACGATTGTAATTCAGCCTCAGGTCGAGTTTCACCTTGGAACCCACCGGCGCCGAAAGATTGACTCTCGCGGACCCTTTGCGGAATCCGGTGTTGATGAGGGTTCCCTTTTCATCGTAGTAGCTGAGTCCGGCGAAATAGTTCAGTTTTCCGGCCTTTCCGGCAGCGGAAACATAGTAGTCCTGAACCGAGCCTGTCCTGAAAGCGGCATCCATCCAGTCGAAATCCTGGTCAAGCAGAGATTTCGGACGGAGAGTCTTGAACATTGTCTTGGAGTAGATTTCTTTCTGGAAATAGTAGAGCTCTTCCGAGTTCATCGGGCTGAACCGGCCGGTGAGCGCACGCTTTACGCCGCCTGAAGCCTTGAGAGTGACGGTGGTCTTGTCTGTCTTTGCAGACTTTGTTGTAACGACTATGACTCCGCCTGCAGCCGCAGCTCCGTAAAGGGCGGTTGCGGACGCGTCCTTGAGGACTGTAAGGCTTTCCACATCATTGGGGTTGAACGAACCTCCCGCAACTCCGTCAACGACATAAAGAGGCGCGGCGCCTGCCGAGATTGAACCGGTTCCTCGGATGCGGATGTCCGCATCAGTACCAGGCTGACCGGAAGAGTTCATCACAAGCAGACCGGCGACCTTGCCCTGAAGCAGATTGCCGAGGTCGGTGGTGGTCACGTCCTTGAGTTTCTCCGCGCTGAGAGAGACGACGGAACTTGACAGCTCGTTCTTTTTCTGGCTTGTGTAACCCAGCACGACGACCTCGTCGAGAACCTTGGAGTCAACGGTGAGCGTCACATTGACCGTTGAACGTCCCCCAACCTGCTCGGTCGTTTCAAGATAGCCGAGGGTGTTGAACGTGAGCACAGTGTTCTTGGAAGCGGAAATTGAATAGTGACCGTTTTCGTCAGTCACCACACCGTCTCCGTCCGGATTTATGACAGCCACTCCTATAAGCGGCTGTCCGTTGTCAGCATCCGTCACCTTACCGGAAACGACATACTGCTGTGCGGACACAGAAACTGTCAGCATCATAAAAGCCGCTGCCAACAGCCATTGGATTTTTTGTTTCATTGTCATTAACATATGTGGTAATTAAATGGTAGTTTCTGTTTTTCATTCACTTGCGCGCTCCGCCCTGTCGCCGGGGTCAGTCGGTTTCCGCCGGCGTGAGTTCAAGAAGCAGACAGCCTTCAAACACCGGTCTTATCCACGGGTCGGAGGAGTCCACCTCGAAAGTCCGGTTGTCGTCGGCATAGGCTCTTGCGACATATTTCTTCGCGGTAAGCCCCCGCAATTCTATCGGCCGGGCATCCCACCTGTCGGCATAGAAGGCATAATAGAGCCTGTCCCCCTTGGAAATGAGGTGGGTCTCCGGAGAATCGAAGGCTATGTCATAGAGATTGAGATAGGTTCCTTTGGAGAGCATCAGCCCGTTGTACAGGCCTATCCATTTTTTCAGGGCAGCCTCTTTTTCCGGGGTGAGCAGATAACCGTCACCTTCCACATTCGGGTTGGGAGCAGGATATGTAAACTTGCTGCCGGGAACCCCTCCGATTCCCAACTGGGTGGCAAAGTCCATCCCTCCGTCCGTCAATTCCACGTGGTCCGCATAATAGGCCAGCGAATTGCTGATCGCCTTGTAGGTCTTGCATTTCATCCTCACCTGACGGCTTGAAACCGGGTCGGAGGCCACAGCCTGATTGAAATGGGGAAGATGGAAGAAATTTATCGCACACCCGCAGGGGCACAGCTGGACGACGGCACCGGGCTTCAGTTCCCCGGCACATCTCATTATCTCCCCGAAAAATTCCGGCATCCTTTCCGCGGCCTCCTCCGGAGAGTCTATGTCACTGTCGGGATTGAAGTCCGGCATACAGCAGTTGAGGTGCTGCCCGTCCAGCTTCAAACCGTCAAAATCCCAGTCATCGAGAAACATTTTCACGGTCTCGTCAGTAAGCTTGCGCGTGTACGGGTTTACCGGGGAAAGATAGTAGCTGTCCCAGTAGGTGATGTATTCCGGAGCACCGTCACGGGTCTGCAGAAGAGCCTGAGGATATTTTTTGAGGACTTCGCTCCCCGGATCAGCGGCAAGCGGAGCATACCAGATTTTGGCCTTGAGCCCCTGTGAATGAATGGCGTCCGCAATGCGGCGCATCGCCCTGTCGCCCCCGGGAAATCCCTTTCTGGTGTGCCAGTCCCCTTCCGAAATCTGATAGCCGTCATCGACATCGACCCATTTGAAACCGAGTTCCCTGACCTTTGGAAGAGTGGCTATGATTTCATCCGGCGTGAATGTCCGTTCATAGCCCCAGGCGCACCAGACCGGTTCAAAAGCCTCGGAAGGAGAAGATTCCGGAGTGAAACCGTATTCGGCGCCCATCATCCTGGTGAAGCTTCGGACAGCGTCGAAATAGTCGCCCCTGTGAGCCGAAACAAAGGTGGAATATGTCTTGAGAGTGTCTCCCGGAGAGAGCAATATGCGCTGAGGGCAATCGTACCGGAGAGAAAAGGATGCCGCATCGCTTCCCGCCGGTCTGCATATTGGCATCGACACTTCCCGGAGAACCGGCTCACACAGGCCCGTTGCCACACCGCCGTCTCTGTCCCACAGATATATCAGAGGAATGCCGCCGCCATAGTCGGTGTTGTTCATCCCCAGAAAATTGCGCTGATAGAAGCCCTCCTCCACAGGAAGCATCCAATCCTGCCGCTCCGCAGTGGATGTAGGCTGGAAGGCGTAAGTCTCGGAAGAGGTGAATCGCGAAGAGGAATTTTCCCATCCGGTGACACAGACCGGCACCGAAGATGTATTTATATAATAGGTATGGAGGACGAACAGATTCGGAATGCTGTCATAGCACTCTGATTCACAATATTTTAGAATCCCCCCCCCGGTCAGGTTGTTCTGAGAGCGTCCGCACCAGCAGAGAACGGCGCCCGAAGGTGTCTTTTCAAGAGATTTTTCGACAAGACGGAAATCGTCGAACGTTCCGTTGTCGGTAAAGAGCCTGTCGCGGAAACGGACATCACGCCCGTTACAGGACAGCGTGTATGACAAATCCTTTGCGACACGAAGATTCGCCCCACCATTTGTCAGACTGTCCGGACTCCCGCAGGCGATTGCCAGGAGGGATGCCGTGATTATGGAGAGTATGTTCAGTCTGGGCATCATTCTGCCGTCAATGGTTATCGTGTGTTCAGTGTCTGTCGTGGGCTTTCGGAGGCGCAAAACATAATTCCGCACCATAAGGCGAAAGCGGTTTCAAATATAGCAACTATATTTTAAATTTGCTTCCCCCGAAATCTATTTTTGTCTGTTTTTTTAGGATGGTAAACTTGAGTCATTTCACCTCAAGGATGAACACGCCGGTGTCATATTTTTCAAAACCTTCTGACTGATAGAGATTTCTGGCAGCGGTGCGGGTGGGATTGGATGTCAATTCAATCCTGCCTCCGCCCTCGGCGCGAAGATGCTCCACAGCCTTTCTCACAAGGAGACGGCCGAGACCCTGACCGCGGAAAGCGGGATCGACCACGACATCCTCAATCCAGTATTTGTCAGCAAGGATGCAGCGGCTCCGGATCAGCGAAAGCATTCCTGCAATCCGTCCGGTGTCGGACTTTGCAGCAAAAACAACCGTCCCGGGGGCGGAGAGCACCTCGTCCAGGATTTCTGCAGTCATTTTCCGATGCCCCGGGTGGAGAATATCCAGAAGCGCGTCTACATTCTCCGCCAACTCCGGAGAAGCTTCAGTCAGCCGAATCAGTTCCATAAATCTACTCATTCATTTATTCAAGTCTCGCGTGTACACTAATTTATTAAGTATTCGTGGGTTACCCGTATTGGGGGTTCGGGGACAAAAAAAGAGACCGACTATTTTTTTAGTCAGCCTCTTTGTCGGGGTACTGTGACTCGAACACAGGACCCTCTGGTCCCAAACCAGATGCGCTAGCCAACTGCGCCACACCCCGAGTTTCCGAAAATTTCGGATTGTTCCCAAAAATTCGGACTGCAAAGATAAGCCTCTTTTTGAAAATGACCAAAAATTTTTGATATTTTTGCCGGTTTTTAATTCGGAAGCCAGGGATAAGCCAAGTCGCAGGTTTCAGGATTGCCGGGCAGCAGGTTTTAATTTGTTTCGGAAGTATGGAGAAAAACAAGATTTCGTGGGCGGGGTTCAAGGCGGGTGTGCGCAAGGTCGCCATCTTCCCGTTCATAGCGCTGATAAAGTTCTACAGGGTTTGCATCTCTCCTCTCAAACCGCCTGCCTGCCGGTTTACGCCGACCTGTTCGGAGTATGCCCTGCAGGCTTTCCGCAAGCACGGACCTTTCAAAGGGCTTGTCCTCACTGTCTGGCGGCTGCTGAGGTGTAATCCATGGGGAGGGAGCGGATATGATCCGGTGCCGTAAACTCCTCCCGTGAGACGGATGCACGGCTGACCTGACAGATTGCCCACGATTTGGGGCACAAATCACGGTTTGAGGCGGATTTTTCAGTTTTGTGTACATCAAAACAGTAAAACAACAGTTAAAACAACAGAATTTACAACCATTTTAAGATTGGATTGAACGACATTTGCGTTCGGAAAAACTATTTGGTTTGTGGCGTTCTCCTATATGTGCAAATCCAATCTTTATTCGCCACAAAAAAAATATCGGCGGGGAATGTACCCCGCCGATATTTTTTTATGGGGCCCCTAACAAGCGGTCTGCTGCGTTGTGCTCCTTGATGAAATCCTCACAACCAAAAGGTTGCT
>CAVEHG010000016.1:0-16355 GCA_963615405.1 bacterium
GCATCTGCTTTGCAAGCAGAGGGTCGTCGGTTCGAATCCGTCTATCTCCACAAAAGCGGTCAATCAATTATTTGGTTGACCGCTTTTTTTGTGCAATTTCCGCAGCAATCTTTCGGCCCGGCGGAATTTCGTCAGGAGAGGAACACAGTAGACCCTTTTTATTTAACCCCTCATCTTTGTGGGGGGTAGTCTCCAAAACAATGATAATTTTATATATATCCTCAAAATATTTGGGGGTATAATGAGAAAAAACATATCTTTGCATCCGATTTCGGGGTTATCTCCCGGGGGTTAGCAGTGTTTTGTCATATAATTATCATTAATCCATGAAGAATCAGAGATTTGATGCCCTTGCCCTTATGCATTCGCGTCCGGAAGCCAAACCGGTCGAGACTTCAAAAAGGAAATCCGAAATTTTCGGACAGGATGTGTTCACGCGTTCACAGATGCGGCGCTATCTTTCAAAGTCGGTGTATGACAGCGTCATCGAGGCGATAGAAAACGGTCGCAGAATCGACAGGCGCATCGCCGACCAGGTGGCCGAGGGCATGAAAGTCTGGGCGATGGAGAGGGGTGTAACTCATTATACTCACTGGTTCCAGCCGCTGAATGACTCCACGGCAGAGAAACACGATGCCTTCCTCTCGCCGGATCTTGAAGGCGACTCGTTTGAGTATTTCAGCGGAAACCTTCTCGCGCAGCAGGAGCCGGACGCATCGTCATTCCCGAGCGGTGGACTGCGCAACACCTTCGAAGCAAGGGGCTACAGCGCATGGGATCCTTCGTCTCCAGCCTTCATTATGGATGGAACACTCTGTATTCCAAGTATATTCGTATCATACACGGGCGAGGCTCTCGATTTCAAGACCCCGCTTCTGAAGTCAATGGCTGCAATCGACACAGCCGCCGTGTCCGTCTGCCAGCTTTTCGACAAAGATGTCGCCAAGGTCTATCCGACTCTCGGCTGGGAGCAGGAATATTTCCTTGTCGATGAGGCGCTGTTCAATGCCCGGCCGGATCTGATGCAGGCGGGACGCACACTTATGGGGCACACTGCGGCCAAAGACCAGCAGCTTGAAGATCACTATTGGGGCGCGATTCCGGAGAGGGTCGAGTCTTTTATGAAAGACTTCGAGGATGCCGCCTACAGACTCGGAATTCCGGTGAAGACACGCCATAACGAGGTGGCTCCCAATCAGTTCGAATGTGCGCCGCAGTTCGAGGAGGCGAACATCTCGGTCGATCACAACCTGCAGCTTATGGCGCTGATGAGAAAGATTGCAGTGAAGCACCACCTTAAGGTCCTCTTTCACGAGAAGCCTTTCGCCGGCATCAACGGAAGCGGAAAGCACTGCAACTGGTCTATGGCGACAGACGGAGGACAGAACCTTCTCGCGCCGGGACATACTCCGAAGAGCAATATGCAGTTCCTCGCGTTCTTCGTCTGCACCCTGAAGGCCGCCGCCGACTACGGTTCCCTGATGATGGCATCCATAGCGTCGGAAACCAACTCTCACCGTCTCGGGGGGAACGAGGCGCCGCCTGCGATTATGTCCGTGTTCACCGGAGCGACGCTGAACCGTATGCTCGATTCCATAGAGGCGAAAATCAATGACAGAAAGCTTTCTCCTGACGAGAAGACCGAAATCAAGCTTGACATAGGCAAGATTCCTGAAATCCTCGTTGACAACACCGACCGCAACAGAACTTCTCCGTTCGCATTTACGGGCAACAGGTTTGAGTTCCGCGCCGCCGGTTCTTCGACGAACTGTTCAATGCCTATGATTGTCCTGAACACAGCCGTGGCAGAGGAACTTACAGAGTTCCGCGAGGCGGTGGATGCGCTTGTTGAAAAGGGCGTGAAGAAGGACGAAGCGATTCTTCAGGTCATAAGGCAGTTCATCATAGCGTCCAGGAACATCCGTTTCGAGGGTAACGGCTACAGTGAGGAGTGGGTCGCCGAAGCGTCGAAGAGGGGGTTGCGCAGTGCGAACAATGTCACCGAAGCCTTCGGGGAGTACCTGCGTCCGGAGAGCGCGGCGCTTTTCAAGAGGTTCAACGTGTTCAACGACGTGGAACTTGCCGCCCGTTATGAGATCAAGAACGAGACATTCCTCAAGAAGGTGCAGATTGAGTCGAGGGTGATGGCTGACATCGCCGCAAACCATATAATTCCGACAGCGATCCGCTACCAGAATGTGCTGATCGAGAACATCCGGGGCATCCGCGAGGTCTTCCCTGACGAACTCGACACATTGGCCAAAGATGAGATGAGCACGCTTCGCGAAATCATAGGCCACGTCAATGTCATTCGTTCCTCATCCGCCAGAATGACTGAAATCCGTCACGAGCTCAACCGCAATCCGGACATTCCGGCGAGGGCGAAGGGATATGAGAGGGATGTCCGCGCCAGGATGACGGAAATCCGTGAGCATATAGATGCGCTTGAGATGATTATCGATGACGACCTCTGGCCGCTCCCGAAGTACCGCGAACTTCTCGCTGCGCTGTAAAATGTTATAGCAAATATTTGCGCGTGCAAATATTTGTTTAAAAATAAAATTAACCGTATCTTTGCGCCCGCTTTGGGTTTACAGACCGTGACCCGAAAGTTTTAGCAATAGGTTTAATCTTTTAAATTTTTTCAAGATGGCTGAATATCTGGCACCTGAGAAAAAACAGGAGATTTTCGCGAAGTACGGAAAGTCCAACACTGACACCGGCTCACCAGAGAGTCAGGTTGCGCTGTTCTCCTACCGTATCGCTCACCTCACAGAGCACCTCAAAAGCAACAAGAAGGATTTCTCAACCCGCCGTGCGCTTTTGAAACTCGTAGGTAAAAGACGTCGTGTACTTGATTATCTTAAGGAAATCGACATCGAGAGATACAGGGCTATCGTCAAGGAGCTCGGTCTCCGTCGATAGACGACAGAAGGGAATCAGGGTATATCCGAAAAGGGATATACCCTTTTTCTCGTTTTTTACCTTGCAGCATATCCCGTCTCTGCTCACAAGTCAACCTGCGGCGGAGCGCGGAAATCAATATATATCAACACAGTACGACGAAAGTATTACTAATCGGCTCCCATTGGGGGAGGCAGGTTGAAAATCAATTTTAATGAACATTATCAACAAGAAAATCGAATTATCCGACGGTAGGGTAATCGAGATTGAAACCGGAAAGCTCGCGAAACAGGCGGACGGTTCGGTGGTAGTCAAAATGGGCGGTACGATGCTGCTCGCGACTGTTACGGCGGCCAAGGACGCGAAAGACGATGTGGATTTTATGCCGCTTCAGGTCGACTACAAAGAAAAATTCTATTCGGCAGGCCGCTTCCCGGGCGGATTCATGAAGAGGGAAGGCAAGGCTACGGATGCTGAGATTCTTACGGCGCGTCTTGTTGACCGCGCGCTCAGACCGCTTTTCCCGGAGGATTTCCACGCCGAGGTTTATGTGCAGATTACTCTCATCTCCGCTGAGAAGGACATCCAGCCGGACGCTCTCGCAGGACTTGCAGCTTCTTCAGCCCTTGCTGTGAGCGATATACCGTTCGGAGGCCCTATTTCAGAAGTCAGGGTTGTCCGCATCGGAGGTGAATTCAAGATTGACCCGACTTTCAGCGAAATGGAGCAGGCGGACATCGACCTTATGGTTGCAGCCACCTACGACAACATTATGATGGTCGAGGGCGAGATGAACGAAGTGAGCGAAGCCGATATGCTTGAGGCGATCAAATTCGCGCACGAAGAAATCAAGAGGCACTGCAAGGTGCAGATGGAGCTTACTCAGGAGTGCGGCAAGACCGAGAAGCGGACTTACTGCCACGAAGTCAACGACGAGGAGCTCAAGAAGGCTGTCGAGGCATTCTGCTATGACAAATGCTACGCAGTGGCTAAGTCCGGTCAGGACAAGCACGCCCGCAGCGACGCATTCGATGCAATCAAGGAAGAATTCATTCAGACCATTCCGGAGGAGGAGCGCGAGGAGAAGCAGATGATGGTCGAAAGATACTATCACGCCGTGGAGAAGGCCGCTATGCGCAACCTCATCCTCGACGAGGGAATCCGTCTGGACGGCCGCCACACTGCGGAGGTTCGTCCGATCTGGTGCGAAGTCGGCTATCTGCCGTGCGTACACGGAAGCGCGATTTTTACCCGCGGTGAGACCCAGTCTCTCGCATCCGTGACTCTCGGAACGAAGATGGATATGAAGGAACTTGACGAAGTGCTTGTTCAGGGAACTTCTCAGTTCGTTCTCCACTACAATTTCCCTCCGTTCGCAACCGGAGAGGCGAAGGCGCAGAGGGGAGTGGGCCGTCGTGAAATCGGTCACGGAAACCTCGCGTGGAGGGCTCTCAAGCCAGTTGTTCCGCTCGCTCCGGAAAATCCTTACGCAATCCGCGTTGTTTCAGATATTCTTGAGTCAAACGGTTCATCCTCAATGGCCAGCGTATGCGGCGGATGCCTTGCGCTTATGGATGCCGGCGTGAAGATAAAGAAGCCAGTCGCAGGCGTTGCGATGGGTCTTATCACCGATGCCGAGAAACCTAACGAGCGTTACGCAATCCTCACCGACATTCTCGGTGACGAGGATCACCTCGGTGATATGGACTTCAAGGTGACCGGAACAAAGGACGGAATCACAGCGACCCAGATGGATATCAAGGTGGACGGCCTTTCATACGAAGTGCTTGCAAAGGCGCTTGAACAGGCACGTCAGGGCCGTATGCACATTATGGGCGAAATGCTCAAGACCATCAGCGAGCCTCGCGAGGACTACAAGCCGTTCGTTCCTCGTCTCGTCCAGATCCGTGTTCCGGGCGAATTCATCGGTGCGATTATCGGTAAAGGCGGCGAGGTTATCCAGAAGATTCAGAGGGAGACCGGTACGACCGTCACAATCACCGAGGAGCAGAACAACGGAGTCAGCGAGGGTGTTGTTGACATCTTCGGAGACAACAAGGAGTGCATGGACAAGGCTCTTGAATGGATCAACGGCATCTGCGCAGTTCCTGAGGTCGGCACCGTATATCACGGAAAGGTCGTTTCCATCCTCGAGTTCGGCGCATTCGTGGAGATTCTTCCGGGCAAGGAAGGTCTGCTCCACATCTCCGAACTTGACTGGAAGAAGACCGAGAAGGTGGAGGATGTCCTCAATGTCGGCGACGAGGTTGATGTCAAGCTCCTTGAGATTGACGCGAAGACAGGCAAGATGCGCCTGAGCCGCCGTGCCCTTATCGAAAAGCCGGAAGGCTATGTGGAGCCGGAGCGCAGGCCGAGACCTGCCGGAGACCGCCGCGATGACCGTCGTGACGACCGCAGGGGAGGCCGTGACAACCGCGGACCTCGCCGTGACGGAGACCGCCGCGATGACCGCAGGGGAGACCGTGGCCCGCGCCGTGACGATCGCCGTCCTCGCAACGAGGGCAACGATGCTCCAGCCGCTGAGGCTCCTGCATCACAGAATTCAGATCCGGATATGTTCTAAAACATATCAGCATAATTAAAAGGGGATGACCAAAAAGTCATCCCTTTTTTTGTACTAACCTTCCGGTTGTGAGGCTTTTGGCGAGGAGAGCAACGCAGTAGACCGCTTTTTATCCGGCCTCTTTACAGGATTTCGCGGCGCATTCTGGACTTCGGAATACCAAGCTGGTCGCGGTATTTGGCGATGGTACGGCGGGCGACATTATAGCCCTTGGCGTTCATCATATCGACAATCTCGTCATCGGTGAGCGGCTTCTGCTTGTCCTCGCCGTCGATAATTTCCTGGAGGATTTTCTTGAGTTCCCTTGTGGAGATATCCTCGCCCGCCTGATTCTTTATGCTTTCGGAAAAGAAATATTTGAGAGGAAAGATGCCGAAGTGGGTCTCTATGTACTTGCTGTTGGCGACACGGGAAACCGTCGAGATGTCATATCCCGTCTTGTCGGCTATATCCTTGAGTATCATAGGCTTTATCTTCGTCTCATCACCGTCGAGGAAATATTCCCGCTGATAGTCGAGTATCGCCTGCATCGTCGTCATCAGGGTGGTGTGGCGCTGCTTCAGAGCGTCGACGAACCATTTTGCCGCCTCCTGCTTTTTCTTGACGAACGACTCGGCTTCCTTCCTGGATTTGTCGGACGAGCCTGAAGCCTCCGCCATTATGCTGTCTGCGTATTTCCTGTTGACTTTCAGCTCCGGGACCGAGAACCTCGGCATAGTGAGAACGAACTCGCCGTTGACGACATCCAGAGTGAAATCCGGGACGACCTGCTGCGTACGGTCACTGTATGCGTCCGAAACCTGACCCCCGGGAGTCGGGTTCAGCTTGAGTATGCGTCCCATAGCCGTCTTGAGCCGCTCTGTGGACATCCCCGTCTGGGACATTATTCTGTTGAAATCCTTTTTGGTAAACTCCTGGAAATGGTCGCGAATTATCCTTTTCGCGTCCTCGACCACAGGGGTGCTCCTGAGAGCATTGAGCTGAATCAGCAGACATTCGCGCAAATCCCTCGCGCCCACGCCGGCCGGTTCGAACGACTGGATTATTTTCAACAGAGACTCCACTTCATTTTCATCGGTCTCGATCCCGGCACGGAAAGCCATCTCGTCCACGAGTTTGTCTATGTCGCGGCGAAGGTAGCCGTCATCGTCAAGACTGTATATGATGTAGTTCGCTATATCCCTTTGACGCTGCGTCAGATCACGGAAGTCAAGCTGGGCGGCAAGGCTCTGCGGAAAAGACTCCTGCACGGAAAAAGTTTCCCGCTTCGGGCGGTCATCGTACTTGCTGTAATTGTCGGAACGGAGACGGTAGGCCGGAATGGGGTCATCCTCCTTGTAGTCAGTGAGCGAAACCTCCCGAGTGCTTTCCTTGTCTTCCTTGCTGTCATCCTCCTCAAGAAGAGGATTTTCCTCCATCTCCTGACGGACACGCTGCTCCAGACTCTGAATAGGAAGCTCTATCAGCTTCGCAGTCATAATCTGCTGTGGAGAGAGTTTCTGTATCTGCTTCTGCTCTAATGCCTGCCTTAACATGGTAAAACTGTCAGTTTTCCGGGGATACGGTCTGCGTCGCCACAGGCCTGAGAACCCTCACGGTATCAACAATATATGTACAACTCGCGTCTGCCGCCGGCCAGTTGATCTTTTCTTTCACCATCAGAGCCCTTGGGAACTCGTTACGAAGCCTCACAAGCAGCGACATAGCTTCCGAACGCGTACGGAAGTCGCCCACCGTCACTTTGAAATACGGATTGGCATAGGTTCTGTATGCCGGAATTCCGTGATATACGGATTCGAAACGCCGGAGAACCGCCTCCGACTCGTTGCGGGAGTTCTGCCCGTTGTCAAAAAATATTCGGATGCGGAAACCGGTGATCGCCCTTGAATGATTTGATGCCACCTGCGCGTCAAGAGCCTCCTTCATCCTCTCCGACTGGGAAACGCGGACATTCGCGGCATCTCCTTTTGACTCCGAAGGCAGCACGCTCCAGACAGATTTTCCCACAAGTGTCGTGTCTGCGGCGGCCACAGGCCTGTAAATCAAGGAGTCCACGATTTCATAACCATCAGGGACAACGACGTCCTGCGCCTTGAGCGCAACAGCGCAGACCGTAGCAAAAAATATGACACAGACTGTCCTTTTCATCATTTCAGAATCATATTTCAGAGACTGCGCGCATTGTGCTGTCCAATCTAAACATTGCGCAGTCTGGTTCTTTATCATTTAACTTAAGTTTCGCATGTACGAAACTTTAGTTTATCATGTTGAGAAGTTCGCTCAACGACATTGTTCTGCTCACATTCCTCCGGATTCCCATTCCCTTCCCGGTCGCCGAAAGCAGCACCGTGAAATCGTCAGTCGAACCGCCCAGCGCCCCCACTACCTGCAGCAGAGCCGATGCCGATGAAAGTGACGCGTGTCCGGTGAGCATATACACCCTGTCATCGTGTCCTTCTATCGTGAAGGGGTCCAGAACGAACCGTCCGAGTTCCGAATCCCCGTAAAACAAACGTGCCGTCACATCAGTGAGTTCCAGTTTCACCGTGGGGTTGTGGACTCCGACATAGAACGATGCATCAAGCGCCTTGAGACCCTTCGGGCTTATCCTGTCGACCGAGAACGAGGTCACCTCAATCTCTTTCAGCCTGTCTGCAGCGGCCTTCCTCACGGCGGAACATCCGCTCAACACCGCCAGCACGCAAAAGAGTGCAGCCGCAAGGATATGCCGTCCGAATCTTTTCATAACGCAAAGATAATCAAAATTTACAACAACGCTCTCCGGCAGACTGGCATCCTAAAAGTTCAGGGTCACGCCGACGCCGTGCGGGCAGGAGCCGATGTTCATCGTGAGGTTGCTGCCAGAGGAGGCTGCATTGCAGCAATTCGCGATATTATTCATTTTGTTCTTGCCTATAGGTACGCAAACCGCGCCTCCGACAAGACAGGTGAAACCGGCGGTCAGAAGAGCGACACCGCCGTAAAGGGTAATGATGCCTGCCGTCAACAGACTGTTCGAATTCGGGCCGGCATCACTGTTCCCAATAGAACCAAGCGCTCCTCCGACAGTCATTGCCTGGCCGAAAATCAACGAGACGGTTCCCACAGGAATCAGGACGGCTGAAGATATGAGAAGACCCGTTCCGTTCTTATAAAGTTTCGCACCTGTTCTCCAGCTCTGGGCGTAAGGCAGGCCGCAGTGTTCGGAAACATAATTGTACGTTTCCTCCGCAGTCAGTTTTTTCCCGTCAACAGAGAGGACTCTGCCAGACCTCCTCACCGACGGAGCCGTGGACTCCTGTGCGGGATCTTCGGCGGATGAGATGACCTGCGCCGACGCGCCGAAAGAACCGATGCCTGCGAACATCGCGGCAAATACCAGTGTAAGAATAAAATGTTTCATTATATGTTAATTTAAGTTTCGCAAGTGCGAAACTTGAGTATGTTACATTTTATGTTTGTCAAATCATCCGAAAGATGCCCTTTGAAAGGCCACCGTTGCATTTTACCTGGAGCGATACCGGTCTAAAAGGATGAAGTGCAAGGCTTGCGACGCCGTCAAAACCGCAGCAACCTGTTGATTGTGAGGATTTTGACAAGGATCATAACGCAGCAATTCGCCTTTTATACCGGTATCGCACATAAAAGAGTGGCGGAAGTGCAGTCAATAACCTTCACATCAACATAGTCCCCCGCCTTCAGCGGAGCGAGTCCCCCGGCAGCCCTCTCGGCAGCCATTGAAGGGAATACGCACATCTTGTTGTTGCCCGCGCGCCCGCAGAGGTCGTCCGAATTTCGCTTGGACGGGCCTTCTATCAGCACCCTGAAGGTCTTGCCGAGATCCCTCTGATTACTCTTCAGGCTCATCCGGGTCTGGAGCGCGATGATTTCATTCAGACGTGCGGTCTTCACCTCCGGCGGGACATCGTCGGGATAGTGCCTTGAGGCAAGCGTTCCGGGGCGCTCGGAATACTGGAACATAAATGCGGAATCGAAGCAGACCTGCTCAAACAGCGAAAGCGTGTCCTGATGGTCCTGTTCGGTCTCGCTGCAGAAGCCGGCAATCACATCGGTTGAGAGCCCGCAGTCCGGCATCACCTCACGGATCTTCGCGACCCGCTCAAGATACCATTCCCTGTCATATTTCCTCCTCATCTTCTCGAGAATCCGGCTCGACCCGCTCTGTACCGGAAGATGGATGTGGCGGCAGATGTTTTCGTGCGCAGCCATCGTATGGATGACCTCGTCGCTGATGTCCTTCGGGTGCGAGGTCGAAAAGCGGATTCTGAGGTCCGGGCTTATGGCGGCGACCATTTCGAGCAGTCTTGCGAAATTCACGGTCTCCCCCTTCGCACCGTCCGCATCCTCACGGCATTCTTTCCATAGATATGAGTCCACGTTCTGCCCCAGCAGATTAACTTCCCTGTAGCCGTTCTCGAAGAGTTCGCGCGCCTCGCGCACAATGGAATGGGGGTCGCGGCTGCGTTCGGCTCCGCGGGTGTAGGGAACGACGCAGTAGGAGCAGACATTGTTGCAGCCCCTCATAATGGAGATGTAGGCCGACACCCCGTTCCTGTCAAGGCGTACAGGGGATATGTCCGCATAGGTTTCCTCGCGGGAGAGAAGCACGTTGATCTGCGGCGAGTCCGGACGGATGTCGCGCAACAGAGCCGGCAGGCTCCTGTAGGCATCCGGGCCCGCGACCAGATCCACTTTCTCCAACAGCTTGTCTTTCAGCCGCTCGGCCATACATCCGACAATCCCGATGACCACCTGCGGATTCCTCTTCTTCTGCAGCCGGAACTGTTCAATCCGGCCCCATATCCTCTGTTCCGCATTGTCCCTGATGGAGCAGGTGTTCGCCAGAATCACATCCGCCCTGTCCATATCCTCAGTCAGCGCATATCCGTTCTCCTGCAGGATCGAGAGAATCACTTCGCTGTCATTCACATTCATCTGGCACCCGTAGGTCTCAATATAGACCTTCGGTCTAGATTCGTCAACTATCGGTTTGAGATTATTCATATATTACTGTCATTCATTTAGTTACTTGATTTCACATTTACGGGGCCCAAGTCAGTCACTTTTCACCGCCAGCCACTCTTCGTCACACTCCATCGCCATTCACAGAAGCAGCAGAACCGCGAAGACATAGAGCAGGAATCCCTGAAGGGCGAGACTGCCCATGGAAGCTGTTTCAAGAGCGAGGGAGGCAGGCTCACCGGCGAGCAGTTCTTCCAACTTCTCACGGGATGGACGGAGAGTGTAGGACCATTTGCGGACAATCTGTCCGTCTGAAATCCAGGTCACGCCTCCGTTGGAGCGGTTGAGCGTGGCGATGGTTTTGAAATCCGAAAAACGGAGTGCACCTTCAAACTTTTCCGGGAGAACATCCTC
The DNA here is from genome assembly GCA_963615405.1 of bacterium. GTDB lineage: Bacteria > Bacteroidota > Bacteroidia > Bacteroidales > UBA932 > Cryptobacteroides. Next base: position 10,886 of record CAVEHG010000016.1, read on the forward strand.
GGACGGGACCGGGAGAACATCCTCAGACGGGACAAGCACAATCGGAGAAAAGCCCAGCTCCCGGGCATCACGGACGAGATTTTCAATCCCTTCAATGCGGCCGGAGCCCAGTTTCCTGTAAGCTGATATGACAAGGACATTGCCTTGAGTGGCCGTTGTGTCGCAGTATTCGCCTTCGGCATCGGTCAGAGACAGCACCGCTCCGGCGGCAAACCCCTCCTGAGAGATTCTCGAATCGACGAAAGTCCAGCTGCTGTCCGGAAGATCATTCAGGGGAAAGGCCCGGGTGACCCCGTCTTTTTCATAGACGAATTCCGGTTCGGCGAATTCGCCGGATTCCCCATCTGCAGCCGCCTGAAGGACTGCTCCCGGTTTGAATGCCGTGTAGTCCTTGAGAGGGAGCGCAATCAGGGAATAGACCAGCAGACACGCAAGCGAGACGGCGGCCAGAGCGAAGGAGACATATTTGACCTTCACCGGCCTGTCAAGCTCCCTCATCGGGATGAACGCGCCGCAGCAGAGGGCGCAGAGAATCAGATTCTTGACAAATGTCTGAAGATGAGTCAGATGCAGAGCTTCGCCGAAACATCCGCAATCCATCGACGGATTGAAAATCAGCAGAATAAGCGTCAGCAGGGTAAAAAAAGTTGTAAGCGCCACAACGCATATCCCCACAACCTTGCGCCATACCCCGCTCATCAGTGCGGCTCCGAGCACGGCCTCCGCAAGGGCGAAGGCGACCCCGAAGAACTTCGCCGAGAAATCCATAAATCCGATATGCAGGAAGGCGAAATAGGATTTCATCACGAACTCCGCACCCACCGGGTCCATAAGTTTCAATATCCCCGAAACGAGGAAAACGGAACCGAGAAGGAATGCACAGAAACGGCGGAATATGTTATAACCTTTTTTCATCAAAAAACACTCACTTGGCTTTATTTGGGGAGAGATCCCGCATTCTCGTTTGAAGAAGAGGAATCACAATCCCAGAACATCGTCCACGACCGTACGGATCTTCCTGAAAATATCGTCAGGCGGCAGCATAGCCCCGTCTGGTCCGGCGCAGTCAATCCGGATGAAATGCGGATCCAGTTCACACTGTCTCAGATAGATGCGCCGCACGGCCTTCTGGAATTCGATGTCGGCCTCGTGGATATCCCGACCGCCTTCAAGATAGCCCCTGTCACCTCCCTGACGGACAGAGGAAAGTTTCTTCTCGACAAAACCGATGGGCACGTCAAGGAATATGTTGAGATCCGGCCGCGGAAGTGCGAAATTCCCGTACTCGGTGTTGCAAATCCACTCCCTGAGCGCCTCAGATTCATCCTGATTGCGGAGTTTGGCGCACTGGTAAGCGATGTTGGAATAGACATAGCGGTCAAGCAGGACATTGCCGCCCCCGTTCAGGATGCCTCTGATTTCCGGAGCCGCCCCGTGCCTGTCTTCCGCGAACAGAAGAGCCACGAGCTGCGGGTGTACCTGTTCATTCGTTCCGAAATCCCCGCGCAGAAACCGCGAAATCAGATCGCCATAGACCGGGGATTCATAGCGCGGAAAGTGGATGTATTCCAGATTCTGCGGCAGCGTTTCCAGATATTGCCGTAACTTCCTGACCTGCGTTGATTTGCCTGACCCGTCGAGTCCTTCGATAACTATCAGCATATTACTTCTGTCCCTGTTCAAATAAAACCGTTTAAGTTCCGCGAGGGCGAATCTTGAGCAAAACTGTTCCACGAAACACGTTTCAAGACGAGAAATCACGCGAAAACTCGCTAATTTTGCAAACTGCAAACTTACGAAAAATTTGGGACACTAAAGTTCCGTAGCCACTAAACTTAAATCACTCCAATTTCACAAGTGCGAAACTTAAATTAAATTATGACAGGCACGGCAATACAGGAACAGGTTAAAATAATGGGCATAGTGAACATTACGCCCGATTCGTTCTATCCGGAAAGCAGGAATATGAATCCGGACGGCAAGGTCTTGATTGACAAGGTTGTGGAGAGAGTTTCCGATATGATTGAGAATGGAGCGGAATATATCGACGTGGGCGCCTGCTCCACCCGCCCCGGCTCGGAAAGCGTCGATGCCGGAACCGAATGGAAACGGCTGAAAGCGGTGCTCCGTCCCATACGCGAGGCTGTGCCGCAGGAAGTGAAGATTTCGATAGACACGTTCCGCCGGGACATAATCGCCCGGACGCTCGACGAAATCGGAGAGGTGACGGTCAATGACATATCCTCCGGAGAGGACGATCCCCTGATGCTGCCGGAGGTTGCAGCCAACTCTCTGGAATACATCGCAATGCACAAGAAGGGCATACCTTCGGACATGCAGTCGAAATGCGACTATGAAAGCGGAGTGACAGCCGCGGTTCTGGACTATTTCCGGGCGTTCTCCCTCAAGGCCTCCGGACTCGGCATCCGCAACTGGATTCTCGATCCGGGCTTCGGTTTCGCCAAAACCGTGGAGCAGAACTATGAACTGCTCGACCACCTCGCCGAATTTCAGGCATTCGGCCGCCCGATTCTCGTCGGAATATCCCGCAAAAGCATGATTTACAAGCCTCTCGGTCTTTCGCCCGAAGCCCCCGAGGTTCTCGCCCGCACAACTGAACTCCACCGCCGCGCCATCGCCTCCGGAGCTTCGATCCTCCGCGTCCACGATGTCGCCGCAGCCGCAGAACTGCTGCGTGTCAGCGCGGTTCCACACATTTGAGCCTCATTGCGGGCAATCGTTCAATGTTTCCTATTCTGCCCAGATGTAGACTTTGTCGGAGCGGCGGAGGCGGGTTTCTGAGCCGGCGACCTCGCGCAGCGTGTCCGTGTCATCGCCAAAATCAATCGGGATCGAGCAATAGACTCCCTTGGAGGCGGATTCCACCGGTTTCAGGTCCACTCTGATTTCCCGGACTGTCGTTTCGACAACGCCGGTCGTCGGTCCCATTATGAGAATACGGTCGCCGACCTTGAGAGTTGCGGATTCGATGAGGACTTCAGCCACTGAAAGTTTTGCGAACCAGTTCGTGACCTTGCCCGAATAGACTTTCTTGCGGGTCGAACTGCTGCCATAGACTTCGCTCCACTGCCCGAGCCGGGCTCCCTGATAGTAGCCGTCCCAGAATCCTCTGTTGAAGACCTCGGTGAGTTCCTCCTTAAGGGAGGCTGCGAGCTGCGGGGTGTAGGTTCCGGCGATGACCGCATCTGCGGCCCGGCGGTAGCAGGATGCCGTCTTCTTGACATACTCCGCACTGCGCGCACGGCCCTCGATCTTGAACACAGTCACTCCGGCATCGATTATCCTGTCCATAAACTCGATGGTACACAAGTCTTTGGGCGACATTATGTACTTGTTGTCGATGAGCAGCTGATTCCCGGTCTCAAGGTCCGTAACTTCATAGCCGCGGCGGCAGATCTGGTAGCATGCGCCCCGGTTCGCGGAGGCTCCGTAGGCGTGGAGGCTGAGGTAGCACTTGCCTGAAATGGCCATACAAAGCGCCCCGTGCGCGAACATCTCGATTTCGACAAGACGCCCCGATGGCCCGCAGATATTCTCTCGGACGATGGTTTCGTGTATCTCCTTGACTTGGTGGAGGTTGAGCTCGCGGGCTAGGACAATCACATCAGCAAACTGCGAGTAGAACCGCAGGGATTCGACATTCGAGATGCTGAGCTGGGTGGATATGTGAACCTCGATTCCGATCTTCCGGCAGTAGGCTATCGCCGCCATATCTGAAGCGATGACAGCAGTGATTCCGGCGGCCTTCGCGGCATCGAGAGTTTCGCGCATCGGTTGAAGGTCTTCCTGGTAGAGAACAATGTTCAGGGTGAGGTAGGACTTCACTCCGTTGTCGCGGCATATGCGGCAGACTTCGGCGAGGTCGTCCGCGGAGAAATTGTTCGCGGAGTGTGAGCGCATATTCAGGCTTCCCACCCCGAAATAGACGGAGTTCGCGCCTCCCTGAATTGCCGCGTGCAGGCATTCGAAGTTGCCCGCCGGGGCCATTATTTCCAATTTGTTGCTGTCAGCCATCATACAATAAACTTTTTACAGACTTGCGAAACTTGAACTTGGGTAAACTTGAGCTCAGTTTCTCCTGCCGGATATGAAGATTTTTGTGATTGTTCAGGGTGCTACGCTATCTTGCAATGACTATTTCGCCCGTCCCAGCAGCGACTCGGCGTAGCGTTTCAGTTCCGCACGGGCGAGGTTGCCCACAGGAAGCTGTGCGGCAAATCCGAGCGCTTCACCGTGATATCTCCTGATTTCATCTTTCGCTGCGGTGTCAATCCCCTCACTTATGTAAATCCCGCGTACCGCATCGATCTTCCGCTGTCTTTCCTCTTCGGTCCCTGTCGGGAGAGCCATCGCGCCGAGCAGTTCACGCCGCAGGGACGGGTTCTCCTCCGCCCTCTCGAACGCCTTCGTCAGCAGCCAGCTTTTCTTGTCGTTCAGTATGTCTCCGCCGATGGCCTTGCCGAAGACCGCCGGGTCGCCGAAAGTGTCGAGATAGTCGTCCGCCACCTGAAAAGCGAGCCCGAGCGAGTAGGCATACTGATAGACCAGTTCCTGAGCGGCGGCGTCTGCGCCTCCGATGACCGCTCCCATTTTTGCCGCGCAGGCAATGAGAACGGCGGTCTTGAGCCCGATCATCATTATGTAATCCTCCATCGGAACCGATTCACGTGACTCGAATTCCATATCGTACTGCTGCCCTTCACAGACCTTTGCGGCCGTGTCCGAGAACAGGCGGAGCACTTCAGGCAACTTCTCCGCCGGGGCTTTCGCCAGAAGGCGGTAACTTTCTATGCACATCGAGTCCCCGGAAAGGATCGCCGTGTTGGCGTCCCATTTCTTCCAGACAGTCGGAACTCCACGGCGCACAGCGGCATTGTCCATTATGTCGTCGTGAATCAGCGTGAAGCTGTGGAAAACCTCAATCGCCGCAGCCGGAGCCAGAATCCGTTCGTCAAGGGAATCCCCGAAAAGGGAATATGAGAGCAGACACAGTCTCGGACGAATCCGCTTTCCTCCGATCTGAATCATATATCTCAGCGGTTCATAGAGTCCCTCAGGCTCCTCGGTGAATCTGAGGTTGCCGAAAACTTCCTTCAGAGCCGCCTCAATCTGTTGTTCCGTTATCATATTTATTCCTTTAAGTTTCGCATGTACCCTAATTCGTTGGGCGTCCGCGGGTTACCCGTATAGTGAGAGGAGGGCCGGATCTTACCCCACATTCGGCGGAGTCAGGACCCGTGCATATCATTCCGATTTGCGGCAAAGGTATTAAAGAAATCGGTTCGTTGTGCAATTGATACACACTATTTGGGGCATTATTGTTATCTTTGCACCGCTTTCGTCGAAAAGATCGCCGGAGTGAAAAGCTTAAATTTCTATACTCAAGTTTCGCATGTGCGAAACTTGACAAGGGCTTCTGCCCGCCGGCCGTGAGGCCGAAAAAAATCCC
>CAVEHG010000017.1:0-10555 GCA_963615405.1 bacterium
GCGTTTACCAGCTCTTCAGCGAGGGCAAGACCGGATGTATGGTCTATGTTGACGCGTTCGGCAATGTTTCTCCGCTCTATCTCGCTGATCTTCAGGACCCGGAGACAGGCAAGATTCCGCCGAGAATCGTCGACATCAACGCCGGAACAGCGCAGAACTACTACAACTACATCGCGCACTACATCACCCCTGAGGATTATGAAGCTGCGAAGGCATACCTGCCGAATCCTGAGGAGTATGACTTCTGCAAAATCCTGAACTGGTAACGGGGCGAAGAAAGGGCGGATTACTGCGTTGCACGGCTCGCCAAAATCCTCACAGCCAAAAGGTTGCTGCGATATTTGGCTTTACCGTGTGCCTTGTACTCCATCCATTTCTTCATCCCCTCTCTTTTTGCCGTTTATCTCGCCTGACTGAGTGTCGGAACAATTGGGATCTGATTTCGGAATGAATGGATGACCTGGTAATTGGCGGGAATATACGAAAGGCTGAAATAACTGACAAAATGGAGTGTCCGGATTTTTCGGGCACTCATTTTGTTTTTATTTGGTAGACCGGAATTTCGAAGAAATTTTGGTGGTTCCTTTTTTGAGCTTGGAGCGACAGGTGTCACTCAAAAAAGGCGTTGGTCCACGCACGCGTGGGGGACCGGAATTTCGAAGAAATTTTGGTGGTTCCTTTTTTGAGCGACACCTGTCGCCTGAACTTCAGAAACAAATTGCATTATGGGCAAAACACTTATATATCAGATAGTTCCACGCCTGTGGGGCAATACGGACGAACACCCGTTTAAAATTGGTAATTATGCAGAAAACGGCAGCGGAAAATTCTCCGACATCGATGACGGAACTCTCGCATACCTCAAATGGTGCGGCTACACCCACATCTGGCTGACCGGCATAATCCGCCATTCCTGCAGCGACCCCACAGCGATGGGAGGACTGTCTGAAGGCCACGGAGGCCACATTTCAAACGCCCAGTTCGTCAAGGGCCAGGCAGGATCACCATATGCCGTTCAGGACTACTACGATGTGAATCCCTACCTTGCCGACAAACCCTCCCAGAGACTCCGGGAGTTTGAGTCTTTGGTCGAAAGAATCCATCGTGCAGGGCTGAAAGTGCTGATTGACTTCGTTCCCAACCACGTGGCACGTGATTACGGGGTCGGTGTCGACAAATCGATTGCTGACCGCCCCGATGACAAAATGTCATTGGGGATGACAGATGATACGTCAGTTCACTGGAAAGCTGAAAATGATTTCTTCTACTACCCGGGACAGCGCCTCAGGCTGCCGAACGAAGACCGGTGGCGCAGGGATGGGAAACAGATCTATGAAGAACTCCCCGCGCGCGCCTGTGGAAACGCATATACGGCGACACCGGGCGTGAACGACTGGTACGAAACTGTAAAAATCAACTACTGCGATTTCCACACCGCCACCTGGGACAAAATGCTTCATATCCTCCGCTATTGGCTTTCAAAAGGGGTTGACGGCTTCCGGTGCGATATGGTGGAACTGGTTCCCCCGGAGTTCTTCCGCTGGGCAATCAGAGAAGTGAAAAAGGAGCGGCCGGAGACCTTGTTCATCGCGGAAGTGTACCAGAAACCGCTGTACAACAGATATGTACGCGAGGTGGGATTCGACCTTCTCTATGACAAATCCGGACTCTATGACGCGCTCTCAGACATCGTGCGCCGCGATGACGGCGTACAGCCGAATGTCGAGGCCTGGCAATCGGCCACCCGCATCACCGCCACCTGGCAGAACCTCGGAGATCTCCAGCACTATATGCTCAATTTTCTGGAAAATCACGATGAACAGCGTTTCGCATCCGATTTCTTCGGTAAGAGAGCTGAACGCAGCTACCCGGCACTTGCTGTGAGCCTTATGATGAACATCACTCCGTTTATGACCTATTTCGGAGAGGAAGTCGGGGAAAGGGGAATGGACGAAGAGGGATTCAGCGGATTGGACGGAAGGACGACGATTTTCGACTGGTGGTCCACCCGACAGCTTCGTGGTCTGAAAAAACTGACGGAAAACGGCAATTACCTGACCGCGGCAGAACTGATTTCAGACACGGCCGACAAGGATGGAAGACCGCTTTTGAGAAAGCGGGTGAAGAGTGCGGTCAGGATGCGTAAACTGATGCACGACACCGGACTTACAGAGGATGAGCTGAAGTTTTTCGTAAAATTCACCGGTATGCTCCGCTTCGCGGTCAATGACAATGCGGTTTCAAAGGGAATGACCTACGATCTATGCTACTGCAACTACAATTCCCGCGGCTTCGACAAAGACAGACATTTCGCTTTCCTTCGCGACGATGCTGACGACACCTTCCTGATTGTGGCGAATTTCTCCTCACAGACGGCCGACATTGACATAAGCATCCCTGCGCACGCCTTCGAATGGCTTGAACTCCCGCAAACGGAAACCTGCAACGCGCAGTCCCCGGTGAGGGTCAGCGTCCCGGCAAACGACGCGGTAATAATCAGACTGTCATCATCCGGATCGAGGGCGTAAGGACAGGAACGGCATTGACGGCAAGACGGCTCATTCCCGTCTTTGCGACTAATAAGATCTACCTGGAAAGCGCCTCCGACACCGCAGCCGCATAGCTCAGCGACATCGGAATCACCGGCACCCTGTCGTTATCGACAATGATGCACAGCGCCCTGCTGTCGTTCTGCATCATCCGCACCCTCCTCACATTCACGATGTACGACCGCTGGCAACGGACAAGCGGAGTCCCGGAAAGCCGTGCCTCAAGCGCACCTATCGGGGATTTCAGGGTGTATGACGCCACCTCGTCGCCTTTTTCGTAAAAGATGTTCACATAGTTCCCGTCAGCTTTAACATAGAGTATGGAATCCACATCGGCGGAAAAACGGAGTTCGCCGTCTTCATCGGTAAAATTTATCATTCTCTCTTTCACCGATACCGCAGGCGTCTCGGGGTCGCGGACCGGCTCAGCCCCGGACTCGTTCTCCCCGTATCTGCCGACCGACGCTGTCCTCCGCATCTTCTCCCTGTCGGCTGAACGCCAATATATTATGGAATAGGGAATTGAGAGGATCAGAGTCACGAAAAGAAGAGTCTTCGCCCACAGCGACAGTTCTGAAACATAGTGGCCGAGAGAGAAAAACCGGGTAATCGCGACATAGGCGGCGCTGATGACCAATATTTCTGAGATACACCAGAGAGAATAGTTCCACAGTTTCACGGATTTCCTTTTTCTGCAGAAAACGGCAAAGAGCGAATTGCTCGCGGAAAGTATGCCCACAGCCGCCACGACGAAGACAATCGTGAAAAAAGCGGAAGCGGGTGTACTGACAGAGAACCAGGCACTGGACGAAAAAGGGATGTAAAGCAGCATAAAAAAGGCCCACGACAGGAGGATATACAATATCGAACTGTACGGAAATTTGCCGCTCCTCAGTTTGCGGGGAATGTCCCGGTTCAAATGCCTGCGAAAATCTTTCATAACACGTCACGGCGGCGGAACTCGGCCACCGTTATGGCAGTCGCGACAGCCGCGTTCAACGATTCAGAAGTCTGCGCCCCGGCCGGCCACGACGGGATGAAAAGCCGTTCCCTTATTCTGGCTCCAAGCTGGGGAGAAATGCCGTTAGACTCGTTTCCGATGACGATTACGGCAGGGGAGTCCTCTCCGGAGGAGAGCGGGCGGCGATAGATATCCTGACCGTCGAGGAATGTTCCGTAGAGCTTACCGCCGGCATCCTCGGCCGCATCGGCAAGCGCAAGCAGGTCGCAGTAATGGAACTTCACCCTGAATATCGCGCCCATAGTGGCCTGGACCACCTTCGGATTAAAAAGCTCAACGCTGTCCGGAGCGGCAAAGACCGCGTCAATCCCGAACCAGTCGGCAATCCGGATGATCGTTCCGAGATTGCCCGGGTCGCGGATTGAGTCCAGTGCAAGAAACAGCCCCTTTTTGCCGATAGCCGCCGCGAGATCTTCAGTTCCGTCGATCCTGATGTTTTCCGGTTTTCTGACCACGGCAAGCACTGGGGAGGGGGAAGAAAGCGAGGATATTCTCGCCATCGTTTCTGTTCCGATTTCTCCGGCTCTCCATATTTTCTCCACTTCGAATCCAGATTTCACCGCCTCCGCGACCATTTTTTCGCCTTCAACGACAAACGCTCCATACTCGTCCCTGAATTTTTTCTGCGTCAGGGAACGTATGTATTTGATTTCATTGTTGGATATTCCGCCCATTTCCGGTTGTACGGGGATATATTCCCGAACCCCGCAAAGTTAAGCAATCCTTTGGTAAGGATGTGCATAATTTGTAACTTTGTGCTTTTCGGGCGCTATGTTCCGCGGCATTCGGTTCCGCAATGTCAGCATTCGGCCCGGCGATACTATGAAACACGGGATTTGGGAATATTCAGTCATTCTGCTGCTTGCCGCCGTCGCCACGGCGTGCAGCACGACCCGTGTGCTCGGCGACGGTGAGTACAGACTCGCGGGAACGACGGTGAACGTGACGAACAAGACAAAAGACTTCCGGGAATCCGGGCTGTCGGCGTACATCAAACAGAAACCGAATTCCAACTTCATCTTCGGCTGGAATCCGTTCGTGAGCGTCTACAACTGGTACAACGGAAAGGGAAAAGGCTGGGACAGATTCGTTCAGAAGATCGGAGTCGCCCCGATTGTCTATGACCCGGAACTGGTGGGGGAGTCGGAGGAAAATCTAAGGAAACACCTCGAATACATTGGCTACTACGGCTCCACCGTGGATTCCCGGGTCAAAGTAAAAAGAAAGAAAGTGTATGTCACCTACGACATTACACTCGGGACACGCTACAGGATCGACAGCATATCCTTTCAGCTTCCGCAGCGCGGGGAACTGTCTTCCGATTTTCTGGAAGACACGAAAAACTCGACCGTGAAGGCCGGGGACTGGCTGTCGGAGTCCGCACTCGAAGAGGAAACCGCAAGGGCGAGCACGGCGCTCCGCAACAAGGGGTACTACACATTCAACAAAAACTTTTTTTTCTGCGAGGCAGATACACTCGGGACCCCTGGCCAGGCGCGTCTGAAGGTCATTCTCAATGAATACACGAGAAACGAAACACCCAAAGAGGCCGCCCCGTTCAGAAAATTCAGGTTCGGGGATGTCAGCATATCCTACCCGAGCAAGCTCAAAGTGCGGAATGGACTGCTCGAAGACCTCACTTCCGTCCACCCGGGCGACACCTACAGCGAGAATCTCGTCAACCGAAGCTACTCGCGCCTGTCTTCGCTGCGGATGTTCTCGAATGTGAACATCGGAGTCACACAGGTTGACAGCGGCACTGTGAACTGCGACATAAAACTGATGCCCTCGAAACTCCAGGGATTCAAGGTCAATCTTGAGGCATCGGTAAACTCGTCGGGGCTCTTCGGCGTGTCTCCGCAGCTTTCATACTATCACAAGAACATCTTCAGGGGAGGCGAGTGGCTGAATCTCAGCTTTATGGGCAACTTTCAGATGAAGTTCAAGGACAAGGTCCGTTCAAACGAGTTCGGAGTCAGCGCCGGATTGAGTTTCCCGAAGTTCATCTTCCTGCCTTACAGACTCTTCGAGGGCAGCATCCCGCGCACGGACATAAACGCATCCTACAACTACCAGAGCCGTCCGGAATACACCCGCAACATTATCTCGACCTCGCTGGGATTCAACGGCAACTCCCGTTCCAGGTTCTACTATCAGGTCTATCCGCTGCAGCTCAGCATCATACACATCTTCAACCTCGAATCATCCTTCCTCGACAACCTTAAGAACGACCCTTTCCTCAAGAATGCCTATCAGGACCACTTCGACCTCGGCGCAGGCGGAATCCTCTATTACACGACAAATTCGGATGTGAATCCGAAGACGTCCTACGAGTATGTGAGGCTTCAGACCGACATCTCAGGCAATCTTCTGAGCCTTTTCAAACCGCTTATGGCAAAGGACGGAAACGGCTCGGGAATGATCTGGAGCACGCCATATTCGCAATATGTCCGGACTGAACTGACGCTCGGCAAGACCTGGCGCTTCGGCAGGGAAGACAGGCACGCGGTCGCGACGAGGGTGTTGGCCGGTGCCGGATATGCCTACGGGAACTCCACTGCGCTTCCTTTCGAGAAGCATTTCTATGCCGGAGGCGCGAACAGTATGCGCGGATGGCAGGCCCGCAGCCTCGGACCGGGTCTCTCGGCGAGGGATACGACTTTCGTGATTCCGAACCAGACCGGAGATATGAAACTTGAAGCCAACGCCGAGTACCGTTTCCCGATGTTCTGGGTATTCTCCGGGGCCGTGTTCATCGATGCGGGAAATGTCTGGAACCTGAAGTCGTCCGCTTCCGGGAGCGGCGATGATGATTCGGCTCCGTCGCACATCAGCGGATCGACCCTGTGGAGGGGTCTGGCGATGAACTGGGGGCTGGGGCTGCGTGTCGATCTGGATTTTCTGGTGCTGCGCGTGGATTGGGGACTCAGGATTCACGACCCGGCCCGCGATCGCGCCTCCTGCTGGCTCCGTCCGGGACAATGGTTCAAAAAGAACGGCTACGCTTTACATTTCGGAGTGGGTTATCCGTTCTAAAATGTGCACATTTTAGAACGGATGAGGGTGACCATGAAGTCATCCTCTTTTTTGTGCGGAAGGGAAGGGGGTGATTAAAAAGATGGGATACAAGGCTCTCGACGACACGAAAACCGCAGCAACCTTTCGGTTGTGAGGATTTTCGTTAGGAGAGGAACGCAGTAGACCGCTTTTTAGTCACCCCCTTTATTCCTCTCAACCCTTGTTATAATATTTAGGCCAGAGGGAGGATAGCCGGGCGGAAAGCTCGGATTCCTTTTTGTTGTCGGCCGGCTCGTAGAGAACTGTGCCGGAGAGGCCTTCGGGCATAAATTCGAGGTCGGTGAAATGACCCGGATAGTCGTGAGCGTATCTGTAGCCGTCGGCATAGCCGAGTTCCTCCATAAGCTTTGTCGGAGCATTCCTCAGGTACAGAGGCACGGACGCGGTCTGGGTCTGCCCCGCAAGTTCAAGCGCCCTGTCAATCGCGAGATAGGCGGAATTGCTCTTCGGTGAGGAAGCAAGGTAGATTGTCGTCTCGGAGAGCGGAATGCGGGCCTCCGGCATACCTATGCTGTGCACGGTCTGGAAGCAGGCATTGGCAAGCAGCAGGGCGTTCGGATTGGCAAGTCCAATGTCTTCGGCGGCAAGAATGCAGAGCCGTCGGGCTATGAAAAGCGGGTCTTCGCCGCCCTTGAGCATACGCGCAAGATAATAGACCGCGGCATTGGGGTCTGAACCGCGCACAGACTTGATGAATGCGGAAATTATGTCGTAGTGCATCTCGCCGCTCTTGTCGTAGATGGCCATATTCTCCTGAAGACTGGCTGTGACAAGGGCATTGTCAATCACGAGTTCATCACCCGTCGTGTGCGCCGAGACTATGATGTCGATGATATTGAGCAACTTGCGGGCATCTCCCGAAGAATAGCGGAACAGCGCATCGGTTTCCGCGACGCTGATTTTCTTTGACTTGAGCACGGAATCCTCAGCCAGGGCACGGTGCAGGAGTTCGTCCAGATCCGCTTTTTCAAGCGACTTGAGCACGAAAACCTGGCAGCGGGAGAGAAGGGGAGTGATGACCTCGAACGAAGGGTTCTCCGTTGTAGCCCCGATAAGAACCACCGTTCCGTCCTCCACTGCGCCCAAAAGTGCGTCCTGCTGGGATTTGCTGAAGCGGTGAATCTCGTCGATGAAAAGCACCGGAGCTATGCCCCGGCTGAAAAGTCCCTGCGATTTCGCCTTCTCTATGACCTCGCGGACTTCCTTCACCCCGGCATTCACTGCGGACAGAGTGAAGAATTCTCTCCCGGCCGACTTCGCAACGATGTTCGCGAGCGTAGTCTTGCCGACCCCGGGAGGCCCCCAGAGAATGAACGAGGTCAGGTTCCCGCTCTCGATCATATTCCGCAGCACACAGCCTTTCCCGACAAGATGCTTCTGTCCCACATAGCCCTCAAGGCTATGGGGACGCATTCTTTCGGGAAGTGGTGCTGCCATAATAGAGTCAAATTCTGTTATCAGTATATAACGATGAGTCAGAGCGGTTCGATGAAAAAATCACCTTTTGCGAACTAATCGATTTTTTTCGCATAGACGCGGCGTCTCTTGTGCTGCTCCCGCTCAAAATACTTCCACATCGCCTGCACTCTGTCGTTGGTCTCAAGTTCGGCGGTAGTTTCTGCATACTTGAATCCCATTGCCTTGAGGCGTGGGTAGAGATCCGCGACAATCACCGCATTGAGCCCCTTGTCGCGATAGTCCTCACGCACGCCGACCAGCAGCATGTCGAGAGTGTCTCCCGGCTTCCAGAAAATGGCCTTGAGCAGATGGTACCAGCCAAACGGGAAAAGTTTACCGCCGGATTTCTGAAGCGCTTCCGAAATGTCCGGCATGGTCACGCCCGCTGCCACAAGCTCGCCCTTGTCATTCTCGATGAAACTGACCATCCGCGTATCCAGCAGACCGAGGTAGAGTTTCGTGTAGGCATCAATCTGTTTGTCCGAGAGGAGGGAGAAGCCGTAAAGCTTATAGTAGGTTTCATTGATGAGCTTGAAGAACTTGCGCCCGTAATTCTCCCTGTTGATCATTCTGCGCGTCACCTTCCTGACATTCAGATGGTTCCTGGCAATCGCGAGGTCCGCATACTTGTAGAAGCGCTCCGGCAATTCATCAGGAATCGTGATCCTGTATTCCATCCAGTCGGTCTCCTTCGTATAGCCGAGTTTTTCGAGAATCTGTGGATAGTAGGGATAGTTGTAGATTCCAGGCAGCGTCGCAAGACGGTCGAAACCTTCTACAAGCATCCCTTCCGGATCGAAATCCGTGAATCCGAGAGGTCCGGCAATCTCCGTCATTCCGCGTTCCTTCCCCCAGGCTGCCACCGCATCCAGAAGACCCTTGGCGACCTCCTCGTCATTGATGAAATCAATCCATCCGTAGCGCACCTGTTTAACTTTCCAGCTCTCGTTTGCGCGGGAGTTGATGATTCCCATAATCCTGCCCGCAAGTTTTCCGTCTTTGTAGGCGAGAAACATCTGCGCTTGACAGAAGTCAAAGGCTCCGTTCTTTTTCGTGTCAAAAGTGTTGTAGTCATCTGAAATGAGACTCGGCGCATAGTATCTGTCGCCTTTGTAGAGGTTGTTTGCGAAATAGACAAAATCTTTTAACTCCTTCTTTGTCTGAACTTTACGAATTTCTACTGACATGTATTTTTCCTTTTTTTGTTTCAGTTCTGTCCCCTTATCCGGGGATATGTTTCTATTTTTTAGCATACCGCCCGCGGTATTTCCCGAACATTATGTTTATTCCGCAGGTAACGGATGTGTTGACGCTGTTGACCGGTATGAACTGCGGAGATACATTGAGCATAGGAATGTATGAATCCGTACCCATAAAGAAATTGAATCCCGGAAGGTGGAACGAGAGAGCGAAACCCGCAGAGTGCCCGAACGTCGAATATGCATAGTCCGTCGCCACACTGAACCAGTCCGCAGGATTCACATTGAGGGAGATACGCCCTTCGGTCCAGGTATATATCCCCGCGATCTTCGTCGTCGAAAGCAGCCCCACGGACATCCTCCGGTAGAACGGCATCCGATATTCAAGTCCCGCATACACCATAGGATCAAGCATCAGGATCTTTTTTGTACGGTCTTCCCCGACATTGAAATTCAGACAGTCGAGAAATTTTTCTCCAAGTTTGTCGGAATCGTTTTCCTCTCCGCTCTGAACCACATACGTCCGTTTCGGAGTGCCGTCAGCGTTCTTCGCGGCGGAAGCTGACGAATAGTTGTTCCATCTGATGAATCCCAGATCCGTGACAGAAAGCGAGAATGTGAAGTCTTTGAGAAAATCCACTGTCAGTCCGAGATCCACGGCACCGCCGAAATTCTTGCAGGTATTCACAATCGCGTCAGCCTCCGTGCTGAAAGTCTCCGGAAAATTGTCCCAATCGACCAGTTCCTGTTCATTGAGGGGGAAATACATTCCGAAGGGGAGTCCGGCCTTCAGAGCGCCGTCAGTCTCCGCATACCAGCAGTCTGAGCCTGTGACAAGCTTCGTTCCCTTGAGCGAGGCCTCGACATTTGCTATTCCCATCAGTAACTTGGCCCTCGCACCGAAGCGCACATACTTGTTTATCGGAAGCGAAAAGCCGTAGGAGAGAGACAGGTGCGATCCCAGTTTCACCCCGGTGTCGCCCAAATCGAAGACATTCCCGTTCACAGAACCCTCTTTCGCGAATCTGAACAGGTCGTAGGGGAGTGACGAGGCTACATCCGCCTTTAGCGAGAGATCCACATTATGGAACATCTTGCCCTTCCTTCCCCAGAATCCGAAAGCGACGAGCGAGAGATCCGTATTCATATTTATATAATTCCGGCTGTCGAATTTCTTCATCGCCGCAGCGGCATCCACTTCGGAATTGAGGAATGTCGTCAGGCCGCTTCCGTCCTGCTTCGGATAGAGA
>CAVEHG010000017.1:10565-15515 GCA_963615405.1 bacterium
TTGAGCTCATTCCGAGATTGGATTCAACGCCAAGATTGAGGTTGCCCAACACCGGCAGCGCAACGAATCCGCGGCTGGAGCCCATTGCTGGGTTCATCTTGTACTTGAATGCGTATCCGTCCATAAAATAGCCAGTCCTGATGTTCTGGGCTTTAACCGTCAAAGCCGCAACCATAAGAACAGCGCCTGCAATCGCATATTTCAAAGCATTCTTTCTCATAGTTAACTCATTTTACAGGTTTTCCGCCGTCGCCTTCCGAGGACTTTCCGTTCGCATCGACGAATATACCCCCTGTCGTGCCTGCAGTTATGCCAGATATCGCAAGAGTCTGATTTTCATTGAGAGTCACAATCCTGCCCTTCGGAGAGGAGGCCTCAATGTGGATTTTGAGCTTTTCAAGACTGGAAATACGCGTTCCCTCCGCCGCCGCTGCGACAAGTTTCAGCACTTTGGATGACGGTGCGGAAACATCGCCGGCAGGAAGACAGAGGACATCGGCTTCTTTCCCACTCTCGTCCACACACTTCAGTGTGACACCCTCCACCGCATTTCCGCGGCTGTCAGCAAGGCTGAAAGTCAGGTTGGCGTCAAGAGGAAGAGTGCTCGTGAAGTCAGCCTTTATGTAAAGGTCGTCGAAACCGGCGTCATCCCCGAAGTCCAGATTAACGTCTATCGTCTCGTCTCTCTTGAGAGTCAATGATTTGAATGAAAGGGGAGCCTCTATCCTGTAGGAAAGACCGATGTTGTAGTTCTCCGATGCGTGAAGCGTCACGAATTCGCCGTTCATACTGCCCAGAACCTTAATGTCGGAAAGGAGAATCTTGTCCGGGACAGGGGACATCAGACCTGTCAGTCCGGCCACCGCAATCTTTGTGTCCGTAGCAGCTCCGTATCTTCCTGATTCAGAGATACAAAAACCCTGATTTTTGGCTCCGGCACCCACCGTAAATCCGTCTTCTCCGACAATCTGAACATCCTTCCTGCTCCAGGCGGAATATGCGGAAATCCCTGCCGTCACCGTGAAGTCAAACGGAGTCCCATTGTCCGCGTTCACATAAAACAGTATGTCATCAAGTTTAAAATCAAGACTGCCGTCAGAGAATATCTCCGGAACTTCGCCAATCGCGATTTCCTGCGGATCACATTCCAGGAGAGGGGAGGACTTGAGAGTCAAATATGTTGCCTTGATCCCCATAATGTCAACAACTGCCCTCAGTCTGAAGTCTGTCCCGGCCGGAATCGATGAACTGACGAGCAGAATCGCCCCCTTTGCGAAAGCGTCGCTGCCGAAGGAGATTTCTTTGTCGTTCAAGGCCGTTTCCGTCAGCGCAAAACCGCTGACATCCAATTTATTGATTTTACATTCGAGCGTGAACGCCGAATTTTCCGATGTCCGGTCTCCATTTATCCTTATGGTGTTCAGCAATCCAGTTTTTTCTGACTCGGGGTTTGCGACGATCTCGGCATAGGATGGAAGGCTCTCCGCATCCACATACATATATTCAGGAAGAATGAACGTGAATCCGTCTTTCAGATCGAACACGACTCCGGATTCCGTTGCACCGAGGGTGATTTTCAAGTCTGCGTCAAGTCCGACTTCACCGATTTTCTCCACGCGGCTGTCGATTCCGCCGATCGTAAGGTCGAACGGTATGCTGATTTCGATGTCCCTGTCTGCATCCGGGAAACTGGTGCCGGGTCCCGGAGAAGTGTAGTAACCGTCAGTCGGATACAGCACGGTCTTGTTGTAATCTTCCACATCTATTTCAGGGAAGTCATAGTTTTCGTCAAGCCCGGCCGTCGGCTCGATTACAAGGAGGAAAGTTCCGTCATCCTGCCTTCTGACGATCCCGTCCGGATCTTCATTGTCGGGGAATATTATGTCACCTAGCCTATAGGAATATTCAGATTCACCGGGAACCGGCATCTCAAGCTGCCCGCCGATATTCATCGTCATATCGATGGGCCTGGTGATGTCGTATTCCTCATTGACGCACGAAACTGCGGCAAGAGTGCATAACGCGAGCAAAATGCTTCTTCTCATCTCCGTCTGGGGGGTTAAACAATCAGCATCACTATTTCCGAATTTCCAATTCGGTAAATCTCTTTCGGATTCACCGGAACAATCAGTGCAAAGTTAATCAAAATCGGATAATTTTTGTATTTTTGCGCCACTTTTCGCCGTTCACGAGGGTGCCGATTTTAGACCTACGGACGTAACGGTGTGGTTAACAGCTGGTTCTATGGATTTCATCACTTTGTTCCTGCTTGCCGCAGGGCTTTCAATGGACGCGTTCGCGGTGTCGGTGTGCAAAGGCATATCGATGAAAAAAGCCGGGATCTCCCAGGCTTTTGTCGTTGGGCTGTGGTTTGGTGGTTTTCAGGCACTTATGCCGATTATCGGCTATTTTATGGGCATCCAGTTCATGGGGATCATCGGAACCTGGGACCATTGGATTGCATTCGGGCTGCTCTCACTCATAGGAATCAACATGATTCGCGAAGCCTGGAAGGAAGCCAGGGAACAGAACAACGGCGGAAACGAAGGAAATGACGGGAAAAAGGCGATAAAGACTGAAAAGAACGACCTTGCATTCAAGACTATGCTGATGGCGGCCGTGGCGACGAGCATCGATGCGCTTGCAGTCGGAGTGTCATTCGCGGCAATGGACGGAGTGAACATCTGGACTTCGGCCGGAACAATCGGAATCGTCACGCTTGCTTTTTCCGTTGTGGGAGTCAAAGCCGGCCATCTCGTCGGCAAAGGACTCGCGTCAAAGGCCCAGATCATCGGCGGCATCATACTCATCGGCATCGGAATCAAGATCATCATCGAGCATATGGTTCTCGGACAGTGCTGAACATTGCCGACACCATCTGATCCTAAGCCTTCTTCATAAAGACCGCTTTTGTTACACAATCAATATTATGTTAAGTTGCGCGGAGAAGACAGACTTCCCCGCGCTCTTTTAGAAATCCATAATGACAACCTGTATTCTTTTCAAAAAAATTAGCGTAACTTCGCGCCGCAAAAAAGGGCTCGACTAAAAAAGCGGTCTACAGCGTTGTTCCGGATGGCTTTTGGTTACACCTCTAAAGAAAAGCACGACTATGGGAAAAAGAAAACAGGACATAATTCTGGAGAATGTCACAATCGAATCCGTGGCGGCCGAGGGCAAAGCGCTCGCGCACGTGGACGGTGCCGTGGTGTTCGTACAGTTTGCCGTACCTGGCGATGTTGTGGACATAAAAGTCACGAAAAAAAAGAAAAATTATATGGAGGGCTATATACTCCGCCTTGTACAGCCTTCCGAACACCGTCTTGAGCCGTTCTGCAAATATTTCGGCATCTGCGGAGGCTGCAAGTGGCAGCCGCTCCCCTACGAAATGCAGCTTCAGGCGAAACAGCAGCAGGTCTATGACCAGCTGGTTCGCATCGGGCATCTGAAAGTTCCTGAAATTCAAACGATTATAGGTTCTGACAAGACCCGGTGGTACCGCAACAAGCTGGAGTTCACCTTCTCGCGTCGCAGATGGATATACGAAAACGAAAACCCAGACGAACTCTCTGAAACAGAACGACTTGGGCTCGGTTTTCACGTCGGGAGATTCTTCGACAAGGTGCTGGACATCGACTGCTGCCACCTCCAGGACTCCCCTTCCAACGAAATCAGAAATTTCATAAGAGCCTATGCCATAGAGCATAAGCTCAGTTTCTTCGACATACGCGAACACACGGGATTTCTCCGCACAATGGTCGTCCGCACAACGGAAAAAGGCAATGTGATGCTGATCGTCTGCTTCTACCGCGAGGAGAAAGCTCAACGCACCGCCCTGCTCGATGCCGTGGCGGAAAAATTTCCGCAGATTACTTCGCTCTACTACGTAATCAACGGAAAGGCCAACGACTCGATTTCCGACCAGGAATGCGTGCTCTACAAAGGCGAGGAGGCGATTTACGAAGAAATGGAGGACCTGAAATTCAAGATCGGTCCGAAGTCTTTCTACCAGACCAACACCCTTCAGGCCTACAAACTCTACAGTACAGCGCGGGATTTTGCCGCCCTCACAGGCAGCGAAACCGTCTATGACCTCTACACCGGCACCGGCACCATCGCACAGTTCGTCTCACGGCAGGCGGCGAAGGTCATCGGAATCGAGTATGTCCCCGAGGCCATTGAAGACGCAAAAGTGAACGCAGGAAACAACGGCATAAAAAACTGCTCTTTCTTTGCCGGGGATATGAAGGATGTGCTCACAGCTGACTTCATCGCGGAACACGGCCGGCCAGATGTGATAATTCTCGACCCGCCGAGGGCTGGAATCCACCCGGATGTTGCTAAAGTGATACTTGAAGCCGCTCCTGACAGGATGGTGTATGTCAGCTGCAACCCGGCATCCCAGGCTCGCGATCTTGCCATTCTGTGCGAAAAATATGAAATCACTGCAGTACGTCCTGTGGATATGTTTCCGCAGACCCACCACGTCGAAAATGTCGTGGCGCTGAAAAGAATATGACACAATTTTCACCCCTTGGCACAAACTGCAGGTGAAATAATATTTCAGAAAAAATGTTAAATCAGATTTTAATCCTCCTCGGAGGCCTCATAATCATTCTGTTGGGCGCGAACTGGCTTGTTGACGGCGCGTCAAGCATCGCGAAGAAAGCCGGAGTCAGCGAATTCGTCATAGGACTCACCATTGTCGGCATCGGAACTTCAATGCCGGAACTCGTGGTGAGCTGCACCGGCGCATTTCAGGGAAACGCAGACATCGCCATCGGCAACATCATCGGCTCCAACATATTCAATGCGATGCTGATACTCGGTGTGACTGCGCTGATCTGCCCGCTGACAATCACAAAAAGCAACAGGCGTATCGATATGCCGCTGAACCTGCTTGTGACCGGTCTGCTGATATGTATGGGACTGACTCACACGATCTTCGGA
>CAVEHG010000018.1:0-14907 GCA_963615405.1 bacterium
ACATAGGTCTGAGCGACCTCCATCAGTTGCGCGGACGTGTGGGGCGTTCCAACCGCCGGGCGTTCTGTTACCTCATAGTTCCGCCGCTCGTTTCAATCACAGAGGATGCCCGCCGCCGTCTCAAGGCCATCGAATCGTTCTCAGACCTCGGCAGCGGTTTCAATATTGCGATGCAGGATCTTGACATCCGGGGAGCCGGCAACCTTCTCGGAGCGGAACAGAGCGGTTTCATCACCGATATGGGTTTTGAAACCTACCAGAAGATTCTTTCCGAGGCGATTGAGGAACTGGGTGTGGAAACCGGACTTACCTCGCGCAACATAAAGGAATCCTATGTGTCCGACTGTACGATAGAGACCGACCAGATTGCCCTTATTCCGGACTCATATATAAATATGACGGCCGAAAAGATAAGGATTTACAAGGATCTGGATTCCATAACCTCCGACGACGGTCTGAAGAAAATGAAAACCCAGCTCTCCGACCGCTTCGGACCTCTTCCTCCTGAACTTGAGAGTCTTATGGAAATCGTGCGCATCAGATATCTCGGGGAAAAGCTCGGATTCGAGAAGATTATAATAAAAAACGGGATTATGATAGCCTTCTTAATTTCCAATCCTCTTTCCCAGTACTACAAGTCAAAGACTTTCCAGCGCATCCTCGAAAGTCTCAACGACAACCAGAAATTTTTCGACCTCAAGCAGAACGATAACAGGCTGCGCATAGTTTCCCGCAATGTTCCGGACCTCTTCGAGGCGTATTCGCGGCTGGAAAAACTTAAGTAAGTGACTCAAGTTCCGCAAGAGCGGAATTTAAATCAGGTAATATTTGATAACTCAAGTTCCGCAAGTGCTAAACTTAAACGAATAAAATATGAATTTGCTGATTGATGTGGGATATACGGCGCTCAAGGCGGCGTGGGCAGACGGAATAACGCTCGGAAAGACTTTCCGCTATCAGGGGGAGAGAACCGCAGAATTCATACTCGGACTTGTCGAAAAGAACAGGCCCGAGGTTATGGTGCTGAGTACGGTGCGGGAATTTTCCCAGTCAGCGATATGCAAGTTCGAATCCTGCTGTTCCAAATTCATACTCATTGATTCTGAACACGGTTCCATTCTCGAAGACAACTCTCTTCCTGTCTTTCTCACTCCGGACCGCGCCGCTTCCGTCATCGCCGCCCAATATCTTTTCAAAGGAAAGGGATGCACAATCTTCGACTTCGGAACCATACTTACGATAGATTTCATGAACTCCGAAGGATGTTACTGCGGAGGAAACATATCCCTCGGATGCCGTACCCGCTTCAAGTCCGTGAACCGCTACTCGAAGACCCTACCTCTTCTTGACACTCCTGACAAGGTCGCTGAAACAGGGGATTCACTGGCCTCCTCAATAGACTCCGGAATCATATCGGGTATAATATTTGAAATTGAGGGGTATTTCGCGCGTCACCCTGAAAATATCGTCATTTTCACGGGCGGCGATGCGATTTATTTTGCAAAAAGAATGAAAAACTCCATCTTTGTAGTTTGCAATCTCGTGCTGATGGGGTTAGCATTAATTGCTGTGAGGTATGGTGAAAAATAAGACAAGGATATTTTTTGTTGCTGCGGCGCTGTTGCTCCCGGCTTTGTGTGCTTTTGCCCAATCCTCAACAACGGGAACCTACGGCTCTTTTTCTCCATACTCCATCTACGGCATAGGTGAAATTTCACGGGGCGGCACGACACAGCTCAGAAGTATGGGAGGAGTGGGTGTGGCGACCCGGAACAGGAGGTTTATAAATGTCGCCAATCCTGCTGCCGTCGCGGTCAGGGACACTCTCTCATTCATGGCGGATTTCGGAATATACGAAGATAACAAGATATACGCCCAGTCAGGCAAGAAAGCGGCGGAGAACACATTTAATATCAATAATATAGTCCTTTCTTTCCCGATTTGGAGATCATCGGCGTTCCTCGTCGGACTTTCCCCTTTCAGCGATGTGGGATACAGTTTTTCCTCAAAGGAAACGGATGAAGACAAGATTGCACACGCAGGGAACATTACCTACGATTCCTACGGTGACGGCAGCCTCTACCAGCTCTACGCCTCGGCCGGAGCCACTTTCTGGAAGAGACTCTCCGTCGGAGCGGAGTTCATCTACTACTTCGGAAAACTTGACAGAAACTCAAACGAGACTTTCGAAAACTCCACCTACAGGTCGATAAACTACGGAACAAGGATGAATCTTCACGGATATACCGGAAAATTCGGAGTCCAGTATGACCAGAAGCTGTCACCTTCAGTTTCAATGACACTCGGGGCAACCTACAGGCTCGGAACCAAACTAAGGGGCTACGAAAACCATTTCGCCTATGCAAGCCAGTCGAGCGTTGTCGACACCTTAAGTTCAATGACATACACCGACACCCTCGCCGGAGCATCGAACGCACCGCGCATCGCAGATGAACTCGGAGTCGGGATTTCGTTCAGGGGAGGAGACCGCTGGTCGGCCGAATTCAACTATCTCCGTTCGGACTGGAGCAATTCCAAATTCGAGTCAAGAAAGGGCTTCGCTGCAACGGGAAAGGCAAATTTTTCATCTACTGTGTCACAGTCTTTCCGTGCCGGATTCGAGTTTGTCCCGAACAGAAACGACATCCGCTACTATATGAAACGCGTGGCATACAGGGGTGGAGTCTATTACGAACAGGACTATTTCAAGATGAACGGAAACCGCATAGATTCATACGGAGTGACGTTCGGAGTTACGCTCCCTGTGTTCAGGTGGTACAACGGAATATCCCTCGGAGTTGATATGGGAAGGCGTGGATCGTCGAAGGGAATGTTGGTCAGCGAGACATATTTCAAGTTCGTCGTAGGTTTCAGCATCCACGACATATGGTTCCAGAAACCTCAGTACAACTGATGTTTCACGGATTTTATAAAGTTTTTGAGTGTTTGAAAAATATTAAATCAGCGATATGAAAAAAATTGTAACCCTGCTTGTCACTTTGATGGTTGCAGGCTCTGGAATCACCCTTTTCGCGCAGGGTAAATACGGCGCGGACAGTGCAAACTGCATCAAGTATCTTTCCTATTATCAGGAATATTTTAAGCAGAAGAACTATAATGACGCGACCCCGAACTGGCGCAAGGCCTACAAATCCTGCCCTCCGTCAGCGAACCAGAATATGATCATCAACGGAACGGCAATCGTCCGCCGTCTGATTTCACAGAACGCCAAGAATGCGATATACAGGGATGAACTTGTCGACACTCTTCTCACGCTCCACGACCAGAGGGCTCAGTATTTCCCGAAATATGCGGTGACCGCCCTCAATAACAAGGGTCTTGACATCGTGAATTATGTGAAAGGGGATAGCCAGAGGGTATTTGAAGGTTTGGAGGATATCATAGAGAAGAACGGCGTGAAAACAAAGCCGAGCCTCTACCTCTTCGACCTCAACGCTGCCGTGGATCTCTACAAATCCGGAGTTCTCAACGAAGAGCAGGTGATAGGTGTTTATGAGAAGGCTGTGGAGAACCTTGAGAACACCGTCTGCAAGAATGAGAAGGAAAAGGTTGATATTGAAAAGGTTACCGAGGATATAGAGAATATTTTCATCCAGAGCAAGGTCGCTTCCTGCGAGAGCCTCGTGGAACTTTTCACTCCGCGTTTCGAGGCCGCTCCGGATGACCTCCAGCTTGCAAAGAACATCGTGAATATGCTCAGCAAGACCGACGAGGGACCGGACACGGATCTTTTCCTCAATGCCGTGAACACGATGAACAGGCTTGATCCGTCCTACCAGTCAGCCTATTACCTTTTCAAACTCTACTCTCAGAGAGGCAACAGGGAAGAGGCAATCAAGAGTATGGAAGAGGCAATCGCATATCCTGAATCAGACAATGCGACAGACGCTTCATACTACTATGAACTTGCTACATACTGCTACAAGAACGGGTATTCCGCAAAGGCCTACTCCGCTGCCCAGAAGTCCGCAGAACTTGACGAGTTATTCTCAGGCAAGGCCTATATGCTGATAGGAACCATCTGGGGATCACAGGTTTGCAAAGGCAACGAAATCGAGTCCCGCGCTCCTTATTGGGTTGCCGTCGATTATATGATCAAGGCGAAGAACGCTGATTCAAGCCTTGCCGAGGAGGCGAACAATATGATCGGACAGTATTCGAAATACTACCCGCAGAAGGCCGAGGCATTTATGTATGACCTTCTTGACGGACAGTCATACACTGTAAACTGTGGCGGAATGCGTGCAGTGACAACCGTCAGAACACAGAACTGATCTGCCTGAGAAAGTATTCCCTGACCGTGAAAGGATTAGGAAACATATTGATAAGGTTGGCAACCGCTTCGGCGGTTGCTTTCGTCATTTATTCCTGCAGGGGAAAACTTGCGGAAGAGGACGCGATGGACATCAGCCAGATGCCTGTCCAGACCGCAGACAGCATTGTTTCCATACAGACTCAGAACGGTCAGATTCAGATGAGGATGGAAGCTCCGCTTATGGAACGCTATGAGACGGATACTCTCTCCACCCAGCTTTTCCCGGGGGGATTCGCCGTCTATGGCTATGTCGAAGGGGGACTGCTCGAAACCTCGATAGTAGCCGACAATGCCAGACATCTGAAATATCCGGACGGGCGCGAGTCCTGGGCGGCTTTCGGAAATGTTGTCGTGAAAAACCTCATCAAGAAGGAGGTAATGGAGACCGACACGCTCTACTGGGATCAGAAGAACGAAAAGATATGGACCGACTGTTATGTGAAGATGTACTCTCCGTCAGGCTTTATGCAGGGTTACGGAATGGAATCTGACCAGCGGGCGAGAAATTCGGTCATATTCCGCCCGTTCAACAGTTACGGCATAGTTACCCGGGACAGCACGGCGGTGAATGTGGATTCCGTCAATTTCATAGGACCGGTTCAACGTCGCGTTCAGAGCCCGGTTCAAAGCCCCGTTCAGCGTCCGGTTCAGGACACGGTTCAGGACACGGTTCAAAGCTGCGTTCAGGGAAAATGACTGCAAAATGCGTCAATTATGAAAAAATCGTGGTGTAATTGAGGGAAAATTACTAACTTCGCACCCCATTGCGTGCGGTGTGCCGACAACTTTTCATATAAGGTCAGGCGGTGACACCCTTGGCGCATATTCAGAAAATAAATTAAAAGACAATAAATTATGGCAGTACTTGAAACAATCCGCGTTAAGTTCGGAGTCTTGATAACGGTGCTCATCGCAATCGCGCTGCTCTCCTTCATCATCGACCCGACCACGCTTCAGAACGTTGCCTCTTCAATGTCGTCAAAGTACGATGTGGGAGAGATTGACGGCAAGTCGGTTTCTTATGTCGATTTCCAGAAAGATGTCGAGAATACGAAAAATGTCCTCGAACTCCTTGGTTTTCAGGCAAGTTCAGAGCAGGCACAGTCTTATGTCAGGGATGAGGCGTGGAAGCAGCTCTTCGACAGCTACTATTTCATTCCGAATGCCGAGAATGCCGGAATCTATGTCGGCAACCAGGAAGCTCTCGACCTTGTTTCCGGAGACAACATCTCCCCGGTAATCGCCCAGGTGTTCTCAGATCAGAACGGGTTCAACAGGGAAGCCTTCCTCAATTTCGTGAATTATTGCCGCGAGGATCAGACAGGCAGGTATCAGGAACTCCTCAACTACCTCTGCAACACGGCCATTTCACAGCAGTATTACTCGAAGTATTTCTCCCTTTTCTCTGCCGGCAACATCGTAAATGAGCTTGGAATAGAGAATGAGATTGCTGACAACAACAATTCAGTGAACGCCGAGTTCGTGATGGTTCCTTTCGGATTTGCACAGGACACGACGGTCACCGTGAGCGATTCGGAGATCAAGGAATGGTACAAGGCTCACAAGAAGATGGGCGCATACAAGTCCCTCTTCACCCAGAAGGCGAGCCGCGACATCGAGTATGTTGTCTATGACATACTTCCTTCTCCGGAGGACATCGCTTCCACGAACGACGACATCGCTTCGCTTGTCGCTCCATTTGCGCAGACGAACAATGTGAAATCATTCCTTCTTTCCAACTATTGCCAGTTCGACGAGAAGTACTACAAAGAAGGTGAACTCAAGAGCGTGGCTCCGGAAGTTGATGATTTCGTGTTCGGAAACAGCGGAGCAACCGTTTCACCGGTTCTTTCACACGACAACACATTCTATGTTGTCCGCATTCTTGACACGAAGAAAGAGGACGGAGTGGTGAAGAAACAGGTCGCCATTCTTGAAAAGGAGGCTGTAGCAAGCAAGAAAACGGTCAGCGCCATCTATGCGAAAGCGAATGCCTTTGCATCACAGGCCAACGGCGGCTACAAGGATTTCCGCGCCGCTGTCGATTCTCAGGCAGTATATGCACATTCAGCGAACCTTATCGAAGGTGCAAGCCGCGTAGGCTCGATTGACAATGCGAAGGAAATCACCCGCTGGGCTTTCGAGACGAAGAAGGGCAAGGTTTCCGACATCTTCGACATCAACAAGGATTATTTCGTTGTCGCCGTCCTCACCGACATCAACAAGGAAGGCTACAAGGATCTCAAGGAGGTTTCCCCTGTAATCAAGGACATACTCTACCGTGAGAAACTTGCCGAAAACAAGGCTGCCGAGGTTGCGCAGAAGATTGAAGGTCTTGACAATATGGCTGCAATCGCCGAGGCTCTCGGAACAACTGTCAGCACGAAGGACGGTATCACCTTCTCATCTCTCACCTCACAGGGACTCGACCCTGCGTTCATCGGAGCCGTGACTTCCGCCGAGCAGGGCAAGATTTCAGCGCCTGTGAAAGGCAGCTACGGAATCTATGTGTTCAATGTCACCGCAAAGGAGACAGGAGCATTCTACACTGAGGACGATGCAAACGCCAAGACTGCTCAGATGAACCAGTATATGGCTCAGATGCTGCTCGGCGTGATGAATGAGAGTGTGGTGACGGACAATAGGGCACGCTTCTATTAATAGGGCGCCCAAAAGGCGGGACGGGGCGCCCAAAAGGCGGTCTGCGGCGTTGGACGGCTTGATAAAATCCTCACAACCGGAAGGTTGTGAGGATTTTCGTTAGGAGAGGAACGCCGCAGACGCGGGCATATACGGCTTACACATTATACATTGAAGAGGAAGTGCATAATATCCCCGTCCTGCACCACATAATCCTTCCCCTCAACCCCGAGCTTCCCTGCGGCCCGGCAGGCGGATTCTGACTTCAGAGTGACGAAATCATCGTATTTTATGACCTCGGCGCGGATGAATCCTTTCTCGAAGTCGGTGTGGATGACTCCGGCGGCCTTCGGAGCCTTGTCCCCCCTGTGTATGGTCCAGGCGCGAACTTCATCGGCTCCGGCGGTGAAGAATGTCTGAAGATTGAGCAGCGAATAGGCCGACTGGATGAGCCGCACCACTCCCGACTCCTCAAGACCGAGTTCCTCAAGGAACATCTGCCTCTCTTCATAAGTTTCAAGTTCCGCGATGTCCGACTCGATTTTCGCCGAGATCACGAGAATCTCCGCGTCTTCGTCCTTGACAGCTTCGCGAACGGCATCGACATACCTGTTGCCGTTTTTCGCCGAAGCCTCATCGACATTGCAGACATAGAGTATCGGTTTGTCGGTGAGAAGGAACAGTTCCTTCGCGAGCGCCGCGTCCTCCGGACTGTCCAGTTTCACGCTGCGGCAGCTCCGTCCGCTTTCAAGCGCCTCCTTGTAGCGCAGCAGGATGTCCATCATCCTCTTCGCGTTCTTGTCCCCGGTGTTCGCCTGCTTAGAAACCTTCCCGAGCCTGCTCTCCACAGTTTCAAGGTCTTTGATCTGAAGTTCAAGGTCAATCACTTCCTTGTCGCGGACCGGATCCACGGAACCCTCAACGTGAACGATGTTCGGATCGTCGAAGCACCTCAGGACGTGAAGAATCGCGTCCGTTTCGCGTATGTTCGCGAGGAACTGGTTTCCGAGTCCCTCTCCCTTGCTTGCCCCCTTCACGAGTCCCGCGATGTCAACGATCTCCACGGTCGCCGGCACAAGGCTCTTCGGATGGCACAGTCCGTTCAACACGTCAAGCCTTTTGTCCGGGACTATCGTCGAGCCGATGTTCGGTTCTATGGTGCAGAAGGGGAAGTTGGCGCTCTGCGCCTTCCCTGAACTTACGCAGTTGAAAAGAGTGGATTTCCCGACATTAGGAAGCCCTACTATTCCGCATTTTAGTGACATTTTTTCTTTTTTTTGAAATCGGACTGCAAAAGTAGCAAATGTTTTTCTTTTTCTTTCAATCAATTTCGCCGATTCTCCCGAGATTTACCTGCTTCAGAACAGGGGGCTGGTCATCAGGAAGAAAAATGTGTGGGATTTTACCCACCCCATACGGGTAACCCACAAACACCCAACGCAATAGGGTACATGCGAAGCTTAAATCAAGCGCTTATGGAATATAGACAAACCAAAAAAAATTCGGGACATATGTGTTTTCGGAAATATGCCTCAGGAATTATTGCCGCGAGCCTTGGCCTCTTCTTCATTTTGTCCGTTTCTGAGGGACGGGCTGCGGCACAGGGGAACATTGTTTTCTGGAATCTGGAAAATTTTTTCGACTATTTCGACGACGGGACCTCCTCTTCTGATTCGGAATTCTCTTCCCGGGGGAGCCGGAGGTGGACCAAGGCGCGGTTCACGAAGAAATGCAATATGGTCGGGAAAGCTCTGCTCTGGATGGGGGAGAACTGTTGCGTGGATAGGGAAGCGCCTGAAATTGTGGGACTTGCGGAGGTGGAGAATGGCTTTGTGCTGAACAGGCTCGTGAACTCTCCTGTATTGAGAAAAATGGACTACGGGTATGTGCACTACGAATCTCCGGATAGGCGTGGGATTGATGTCGCTCTGCTCTACCGCCGTTCCCGCGTCAGGGTACTGTCTTCGCGGGCGATGCATATCCGCTCGGAAAGCGGGGAAATCCTGCCCACGAGGGACATTCTTTATGTGTGCGCGGAATTTATCCGGAGTACGGCAATGTCCGGAACAGGAAGAGGCTCTCCCCTGTGCGTTCATCTTCTAGTGAACCATCATCCGTCGAAATTTTCCGGAGAGAAAGCCTCCAGGAGGGGTAGGGAACAGGCTATGGCCGCGCTCCGGGATGTGTACGACTCCATTGCGCGGGTTTCTGACGCTCCGATTGTGGCTATGGGGGACTTTAACGACACTCCGGACGGCCCGCAGTTCGCTCTGCTCGGAGGGCGGCTGGAGAATCTCGCCGGGCCGGTTTTCGAAAGGGGAGAGGGCAGCATCCGGTTCGAGGGAAGATGGGAGCTTATCGACCATTTCCTTGTCGGGAATATGGTTATTGGGAATATGGTGCGGCAAAGCGGCGTTCCGGAAGAGTCTGACGCGGATTTGCCGGATGAGAGTTCGGGAGGCGGATTCGAAACCGTCTGCCGGATGAGTGTCGTGCAGATTCCGTTTCTGATGACAGAAGACAGGACTCACACCGGCTTCAAGCCGCTGCGCACATATTCGGGACCGCGGTATATCGGTGGAGTGAGCGACCACTGTCCCGTGCAGTGTCAGATGCAGCAAAGCCGGGTACCGGAGAGACCGGGTCAGATGCTGCAAAGCAGGAAGTCCGAGTGACCAGGCAGGGGGCTGCTCTGAGGGCATCTGTGTGGCCGGAATTTGTACTGCCAAAATTTTTTTATAACTTTGGCTCTGTTTTGGCGAAAGAAACTTAAATTAATAAAATAGAACTAATATGGACAAGAAAGCAATTGCCAGAAAATTCGAGACCCTGTTCGGAGGAGAAGGCGACTTCTACGCATCCGCAGGACGTATCAACCTTATCGGAGAGCACACCGACTACAACGGAGGCTTCGTGTTTCCGGGCGCAATAGACAAGGGAATAACTGCCGAAATCAGGCTTAACGGGACAAACAAGGTCAAGGCCTTCGCGCTCGATCTGGACGAATACTGCGAGTTCGGACTCAATGAGGAGGACGCACCGGTTCAGAGCTGGGCAAGGTATATCTTCGGCGTTTGCCGCGAGACAATCAAGAGAGGAGGCAAAGTCGAGGGATTCGACACCGTCTTCTCCGGGGATGTTCCTCTCGGAGCCGGGATGTCATCTTCCGCAGCGCTTGAAAGCGCTTTCGCCTTCGCACTCAATGATATATTCAAAAACGGCATTGACAAGTTTGAACTTGCGAAAATAGGTCAGAGCACCGAGCACAACTACTGTGGCGTGAACTGCGGAATTATGGACCAGTTCGCTTCCGTTTTTGGAAAGAAGGGCAACCTGATGCGTCTGGACTGCCGTTCGCTCGAATTCGAGTACTTCCCGTTCGACCCTGAGAAGCACGGCTACAAACTCGTCCTTCTCAATTCCTGCGTGAAGCACGAACTTACAGGTTCTCCATACAACGATCGCCGCGCATCCTGCGAGAGGGTTGCCAAGGTTCTTGGTCAGGAGTTCCTCAGGGGTGCCACCATGGAGCAGCTTGAGGCAGTCAAGGAAAGCGTTTCCGAGGAGGACTACAAGCGCGCACGCTATGTCATCGGTGAGGAGAAGCGCGTTCTCGATGTCTGCGACGCCCTCAACAGGGGAGATTACGAAACTGTCGGCGCGAGGATGTATGAGACCCACTGGGGAATGTCCGGGGACTATGAGGTTTCCTGCGAGGAACTCGATTTCCTTGCGACAGTGGCAAAGGAATGCGGTGTGACCGGTTCGAGAATAATGGGCGGCGGTTTCGGCGGCTGCACAATCAACCTCGTGAAGACGGAACTTTATGACGCTTTCATCGCGAAGGCAAAGGCCGCGTTCTGCGAAAAATATGGACACGAGCCTATTGTCATTGAAGTTGTGATTTCAGACGGCGCAAGGAAACTTTAGTGCGTCGGAAATTATAGTTATAAACAAACAAGACTATGAGTACAAAAAACAAACTCGTTGCTAATTTTCTTCTCGGTACGGCGGGAGGAATCCAGTATCTCAGCCTCAAGAAGGCAAGCAAAAATCCGAGAAAAACGGGAGCGAAAACATTGAGGGAAATCCTTAATTATGCGAAAGACACGGTTTACGGTAAGGAGCATAATTTCGCGGAGATTCTTGCAGCGAAGACTGACGATGAACTTTTCTCCCTGTGGCAGAAGAATGTGAAACCTAATGAGTATGAGGATTTTCGCCCATATGTCGAAAGACACAAACACGGCGAGTCCGACATTCTCTTCCCCGGGAAGCCGGTTCTCTACGCGACGACTTCAGGCTCTACGGCCGAACCGAAATGGATCCCGATCACGGAGAAATATCTCAAGACCATTTACGGCAAGATGACAAAGGTATGGCTCTTCAACTTCATCAAGAACCGTCCGAACGTTTACGGAGGCAAGATTCTTTCCATCGTGGGCAAGGTCATCGAAGGCTACGCTCCTGACGGGACGGTCTTCGGATCTGTTTCCGGCGTGACACAGCGCGACTGCCCGGGCTTCGTAAAGGCTCTCTATTCAAATCCGCAGTGCGTCTATTCGATTGCCGACTACAACTCACGCTACTATGTGCTGATGCGTATGGGCGTGGAGCAGGACATCACCCTCATCGTGACGGCCAATCCTTCCACAATCGTGGAGCTTCAGAACAATGTGAACAGGTTCTATGACGAATATGTCAAGGACATCGAGAACGGAACGATTTCAGACAAAATCAAGCTCGATCCGGAAATCCGCAAGGAACTTGAGGCCTGCGTGAAACCGAATCCGAAGCGTGCGGCCGAACTCCGTGCCCTGAAAGAGAAATACGGAAGGGTACTTCCGAAGCATTATTGGCCTAACCTCCAGATACTCAACACCTGGAAGTGCGGAAATACCAAGGTCTATCTCGACAAGTTCAAGGACTCATTCCCTCCGAAAATGCTCCATCAGGAGTTCGGCTATTTCTCTTCAGAATGCCGTTTCGGACTCGTGCTCGACGACACCCTCAACACGGTGCTCTTCCCGCACTACCACTACTACGAGTTCATTGCGGAGGAAGACATCGACAATCCGTCTCCGAAGTTCCTTCAGCTTGACGAACTTGAGGAAGGCAAGCGCTACTGCCCTTATGTGTCGACTTTCGCCGGTCTCTACCGCTACAATATGAACGACCTTCTCGAAGCCGGTCCCAAGTTCTGCGGCACTCCGACTGTGCATATGATTCAGAAAATCAACGGAATCGTGACCATCACCGGAGAGAAGCTTCACGAGCGCCAGTTCATCGAGGCTGTCCACAAGGCAGAGGAAGAGACAGGGCTCAAGACCCGTTTCTTCATCGGATTCGCGGACCTCGAACTTTCGACGTATCATTTCTACTACGAGTTCGAGGATCTCGGAACCTCTCAGGAGGCTGCCGAGAAATTCACTCTCGTTGTGGACAAGTTCCTCAAGGAGCAGAACATAGAGTACCTTGCAAAGAGGGATTCACTCAGGCTTAAGGATCCGATCACGCACCGCCTTGTGTTCGAGTCATTCGAGAAGTTCAAGGAGCGCTGCATCGCTGAAGGTGCCCGTGACGGACAGTTCAAGCTGAACATCCTGCTGCAGGACGAGAAACGCCACGCTAAATTCAAAGACCTGATTTTGAATGACTAAAGCGGTTATATTCGATTTGGACGGGACTCTGTTTGAGTCCCGTCATTTTCCTATAAGATTGATTCTTGCACATCCTCTTTGCATCGGCACGCTCGGAACGGAGAGAAAATGCAGGAAGAAACTCTGTGACAGGCATTTCGACAGGGCGTCGGACTACTACGACGCACTTTTTCTTCTGATGGGCAAGGGCTCTCGGAAAAAGGCTGAGCGCTGCCGCAAGTGGTTCTATGAGACATATATGCCGTCCCAGGTGAAGATTATCCGGGAAAAGTTCGGCCCGCGTCCGCAGCTGAAGGAATTCATTTCCTCTCTCCGCGCCAAGGGGCTTAAACTCGCAGTTCTTTCGGACTACTGTTTCGCGGCCGAGAAACTCGCTGCGATAGGGCTGTCGGAAGCCGATTTCGATGCAGTGTGGGAGTCTCCCGAGATGGGCGGCCTTAAGCCGCGCGAAGAAGTTTTTCTGAACACCTGCAAGGCCCTGGGCACAGAACCGGGCGAAACCCTTATGATAGGGGACAAGGTCTCAAAGGACGGAGGAGCGCTGAAGGCGGGTCTGCAGTTTGTCCGTCTGATAAATTCTGAATCCCAGCGTTCGAAAACCGGCGAAATTTCAGAAATGACCTGGGAGGAACTGCTCCAATTTGTCGGTTCCGCCTCAAAATAAACGTTTTTCGGAGACAGACTCTTCTTACCCTTTACTCAGCAGACCAGGGATTTGAAATGATCCCTGCCATCGAAACCATCTGCGCGTGCGCTTCACGGAGCAGCCGCGAGGTCTCTTCCTTGCGCGGCTTTGAGATGTCCGGGACAATCGGAGTCCCGACGTGCAGGGTCAGGAGCGGAACATCCGGTGTGTCAAACCATTTGTAGACGCCTGTGCGCGGGCGATATGAAAGGACAAAAGGAATGACCGGAATGTTGTATTTGTAGGCCATTGCGAACGCCCCCTTCTTGAAAGAGCGTATCGGGGTGTAGAATTTCCAGCTGGCCGCCTCGGGAAAAACATGCAGCCATTCTTTCTTTTTTCGGAATTCATCGAACGCGGCATCGAACGGACGCATCCCGGCGCGTGTTTCCGGAATAGGAATTCCTCCGAGATAGTGCATAAACCATGCGTCTTTGCCCTTCATATGCTCTCCGAGAATGGGGAACCAGAGGTTCCTGTTGCCGATGGCGTCGAGCACGCAGGCGAGATCCCAACGATAGACGTGGTTGCAGACGGTCATAGCGCCGTCTTTCAGCAGAGCCTTGTTCTTTTTGAGGTTCTCCTTCCCCACAATCTTCAGCCCGTACCGCACCCGGTTCATATAAATCACGACGCAGCGCAGCAGCGCCCGGTTCAGCGCGTGGTTCAGACGGAATTTGAACGAACGGTCATAGTAAGGGAAGTTTTCGTCCAGAACAACCTGCCGTCCATCATACCTCACAGGGGCGATACGCGCGTCCGAACAGTCCTCCGGATATTCGATGTCAATGTCTGGTGTATATGATCCCTCGACCATCACCATATCCCTATATCTCTGATTGTCAATTCCTTTTCCCATATTTTCCTATCTAAAACTGCATTTCCGCAATCACGCGTATTCCGAAAATCCGCCAAAGATACTCATTTTTTTCATATCTTTGCGGCGGTACAGTTGACGACTGATTGCTGGACGATTAATGACCGATGAACGAAAAAACCGACAAAAATCTTCTGTTGCGGCTCTCCGAAGGCAGAAAGGATGCCTACGAGGAGCTCTTTGCGAGATATTATTTGAAAGTCCGCAAGTTCATAGGCTCCGTACTGTTCGGCAGCGTAAGCGGGGATGACCTCACGCAGAATGTCTTCCTGAAGGTCTGGGAACGGCGGGCTGATCTTGTGAACGTTGATTCCCTTGACGCGTATCTGTTCACGGTGGCAAGGAATGAAGTTTACGACAATGTCAGGAGACAGAAGGTGAATGAGAAATTCCTGGATGCTGTCAAGAACCCTGACGATTACATAGGCAGTATGCGGATCGAGTACGACACCCGCAAGATAACGGACATCGTGAGCGAGTGTGTCGCGAATATGCCGCCGCAGCGCCGGATGTGTTTCCTGATGAGCAGGGAAATGCATTTGACAAGCCAGAAAATCTCGGAACAGCTGAACATTTCAAAGCGTACGGTGGACCGCCATCTGTCATTGGCACTCAAGGATATCCGTGACGCCTTGGGCAAAGTGCTGTCGGGATTTGCCTTGTTCATACTCTCCTGCTGGATATAGTTTAATGCTCTCCTGACAGATAC
>CAVEHG010000019.1:0-10875 GCA_963615405.1 bacterium
GGCCGGAAGGTTGCTGCGGTTTTCGTGTCGCCTCTGAGCCTTGTATTCCATCTTTATATTCAGCATCTTCCCCTCCGCACAAAAAGAGGGTGATCAAAAAGTCAAAAATTGACTTTTGACCACCCCCTTTCAGGTTTCTTAACCCCCGCAGACTTGCGTCTGCGACCCCTGTCAGGGGTATCTCGTGCCTCGGCACGGTCCCTTCGGGACTTTTTAGTCAACCTTTTTCAATACATTTAACTGGCCGGAGAGACGAGTAACATCAACCGGCGTGCTGCAGATGACTTCTCCGTCAACTTCAACAAGAACTCCGGGTCCGTCGATAGGCTCGATGCGGAGAGAAGAACAGCGTGCGGAAATCAGCTCAGGGTTTGAAGAGAGAAGCCTTCCGGAAAAGAGAGTCGGAACTGCACTGATAATCTTAAGGACAGGGAGTACGGGAATGACCGTAACATCAAGCAATCCGTCATCCACAACAGCATCAGGAACCTGCATCATCCCGCCGCCGGAATATTTCCCGATGCCCATCGCGATTGACAGGGTATTTCCTTCGAAAACGGTCTTTCCGTCCGCAACCACGCGGCAACGGAACGGCTTACAATGCAGAACATTGGAAATCAGAGCCTTGAGATAAAGGATCTTTCCGCTTTTGCCAGAGTTTTTCTCAAAATTCACCTGGCGGCACACATTCGCGTCAAAGCCGACACCTCCGATATTCGCCATATAGGAAACAATGTCGGTGGAAGTTTCCCTGTCGAGCCCGGAGATGCGGAAGACATCCTGTTTCCCGAATGACTCCTTCTTGAGCAGTTTCACCAGTTCCAGAGGATTCCTCGGCGCTCCGAGAGTGCGGATCCAGTCATTGCCCGACCCAACCGGCACAACCGCGAGCGTAAAATCCGAAAGAGACGGTGCCGGACGGCCGGGTTCAAAGGTAGCAGCGACCTCGGACATTCCGATGAAACGGACTATGCCCTCAAGAACTTCGTGCACCGTGCCGTCCCCTCCGACTGCGAGAAAGCGTCTGTAGCCCTCTTCGCACGCTTTGACGGTAATCTCAGTTGCCGCCCCGCTGCTCCAGGTCGTCCTGTATTCATACTCCACGCGGGCCTCCTTAAGGGCGGTCTCTGCCTTAGGCCATTCGGTGACTGTTTTTCCCGAGCCCGCATTCGGGTTCACGACGGCATACCATATTTTTTCTGTCGATGACACTGTTTTCAAGATTTAAAGACCATGCACTTTTTTCTCTGAATGATTAGCGAAATGGTCGACAAATGTAGTAAATAAAGCAATCATAAAGAAAAGGAATGAAAATTATTTCGTATTTTTGCAGAATGTGCGTCAAACCTTTCCGACGTCGGAAAGGAGGCTGCCGCAACGTCATTGCAACATATGGGAAAAGTCATAGCCATAGCGAACCAGAAGGGAGGAGTGGGCAAGACCACGACCGCCATCAATCTTGCCGCATCACTTGCAGTACTTGAAAAAAATGTCCTCATCATTGATGCGGACCCTCAGGCCAACACCACATCAGGACTTAACTTCTCTCCGGAAAGCGAAGAGAAGAGAACTCTCTACGAACTGATGATCGGTGAACGGACGGTCGAGGACGTGCTGATACAGACGGAGATAGCGAGACTTCAGATGATTCCGTCCAACATAAATCTGGTCGGTGCGGAAATCGAGATGCTCGGAACAGAGGAGAGGGAATCCATACTCAAGAGGGCGCTGGCACCGGTACGCAACAACTATGACTATATAATAATAGACTGCTCCCCTTCACTCGGACTGATTACGGTAAACTGCCTCACAGCCGCCGATTCAGTGATGATTCCGGTTCAGCCGGAGTTCTTCGCCCTGGAAGGACTCGGCAAACTTCTTCAGACGATACGGCTCGTTCAGGGAGGGGTAAATCCGGCGCTTACCATAGAGGGATTCGTTGTGACGATGTACGACGGAAGGACCAAAGTTCACAACCAGGTGGTGCAGGAGCTTAGGGACCATTTCAAGGATATGGTATTCAACACCATAATACAGAGAAACATACGTCTGAGCGAGGCCCCGTCGCACGGAAAGCCGATCATACTCTATGACGTAATCTGCAACGGAACGACAAACTACCTCAATCTCGCGAAAGAGGTGCTCGAACGCAATGCCGATGCGGTGAAACGACCATCTGGCGTAAATGCGTGATGTAAAAAAAATTTACGGTCCAAACTTTAAAGGCAAACAGAAAACGGTAACATATGGCAGCGAAAACGCAGAGAGGACTCGGAAAGGGACTCGGAGCATTGCTCGGCGAGACAACGAATCTGGAAAACATCCGCAGACCGGTCGGATATGTCAACAAGGTCGTAGTCGGCACGGAAACGGCGGAACAGCCACGGAATTCGGCCGACATACTTATGATCCCGATTGATATGATTGAGCCGAACCCGTTCCAGCCCCGGATGACCTTTGATCAGGAAGCGCTCACTGAACTGGCTGAATCCATCAGAACACTCGGACTCATCCAACCGATTACCGTACGGAGGAAATCTGCGGACAGATACCAGATTATCAGCGGTGAACGGCGCTTCAGGGCATGCAGGCTCGCCGGAATGGATATGGTTCCTGCCTACATCCGCAACGCTGACGATCAGGGTATGCTGGAGATGGCCATCGTTGAAAACATCCAGAGGGAAAATCTCGACCCTATCGAGGTGGCGATGAGCTACCAGCGGCTGATTGACGAATGCAACCTGACTCAGGAGCAGATGGCTCTGAGGGTCGGAAAGAAAAGGGCGTCCGTCACGAACTACCTGCGACTCCTGAAACTTCCCGCAAAGGTTCAGCACGACCTTAAGGTGGGGCAGGTCAGTGTGGGACATGCAAAGGTTCTTCTCGGAGTGGAAGACCCTCAGATTCAGGAAGTTCTATGCGATCTCGTGGTAAAAGACGGACTTTCCGTGCGCCAGCTTGAGGACAAGATCCGCCGGCTCGCCAAAGAAAGCGAAAACGTAGGCTCGGAAGGCCGCGGCGATGCGCAGGAACTGCCGGATGAATATTTCAAGGTTCTCGAAGTCTTCGGAAAATATTTCGACAACAGCATAAGCCTGAAACGTTCCGGTTCGGGAAAGGGCACCATTACGATTCATTTCTCGTCGGACGATGAAGTGAAGAAATTCATAGACGCCCTCGAAAAATCAAATCTTTAACAGTTTCCGGATGGGACGTGTCCGAGTTTTCATATCAGTTCTTCTCGCCGGCCTCTGTCTGTGCGGGGTCAATGCCCGCGCCCAATTCAAGGAGCAGGCTTTCCAGCAGAACTATAATGACTCCACGATGACGGAGAAGTCGGATACAACGGACAAACTCTTCTCGTTCAAGGAACTGTTCCGCGGACTCGGTCATAAGCAGGAAATAAAAATCGGGACTGTTTTCGCTGGATCTGCAATCCTCCCGGGAAGCGGTCAGATTTACAATCGGGACTACTGGAAATTGCCGATAGTCTATGGTGGAATCGCCACTTGTGCAGGCGTTGGAGGGTACTACACAAGCCAATACAAGAAGTCTGTCAATGCCGGGACTCCTAACGAAGCCTACAAAACCACGGCCACCTGGCTCTATGTAGGGGCGGGACTTGTCTACTGGGGATCTATGCTTGACGCCGCAGCTTTTTATCCGTCGAACGGGAAGCCGAATCCGGGACGCGCCGCGGTTTACTCCGCCCTGCTTCCGGGACTCGGGCAGGCATATAACGGTGAGTACTGGAAGATTCCTGTCTATTACACAGGACTTATGACGGCCGGCTATTTCGTATGGAACAACAGCCTCAACTACAACAGGTTCAGACGGATATACCGGGAAGCGACCGACACTGAAACCGCCTACACCGGACCGGTCACTGCCGAACAGGCAAAATACTACCGCGACTCCTACCGCCGTCTGCGGGACTACTCAATACTTGCCACAGTTCTCGTGTATGCACTCCAGATAATCGATGCGAACGTTTTCGCTTATATGTATGATTTCGAGGTGAGCGATGACATCACTATGAGCGTCGAACCGGCAGTGCTTGCGCCGGACAACGCCTACGCGATGCGTACTCCCGCAAGTGCCGTGGGAATGAGGGTCGGGCTTCGGTTTTAACGGTTAAATTAGGGGATTTTGATGAGTCCGGAGGGCCTGTAGCTGATTCGGGGCCCCGGATTGGGAGATATTTTGAAAACAGATGAGAAAGGTATATATATTTATAGTCGCGCTGTCGTGTGCCGCGGTGCTGGCAGCCGGGACAGAGGCACGCGCACAGTATTTCGACACTGAAGACATTGTCGCAGACGCCGGCAACGAACAGATCGGGGAAAATCAGAGGTCAAGGACAGACAGCCTGCAGTCAAAGCGGGACAGCATAGAGACTGCCTTCAGGGCGGACAGCCTTCGGGAGCAACAGACAATCGACAGCCTTCTGCTGGCGTTTTACGGAAAGAACCGCAGCATTGAGTTTGCCGCACTCAACGACCTCGACACTGCAGCGGTGCGCTACACGTCACAGGTTTCCGACTCGGTGTTCGTCCGCAGGCTAAGCGACATCCGCTCATTCATCCCTCTGGCATACAACGACATAGTTAAGAATTACATAATCCTCTACTCCGAAAAGATGCCTCAACAGATGGGGCGGGTCATCGGACTCGGCAACTATTACTTCCCGATTTTCCAGGAAACCTTCAACCGCTATGACCTCCCGGAGGAACTCCGCGCGATGGCCGTTGTCGAATCGATGATGAAATACGACGCGATGTCACGGGTCGGTGCGCGGGGCATCTGGCAGTTTATGTACTACACAGCAAAGAAATACGGCCTGGTCATCAATTCCTTCGTTGACGAACGGCTCGACCCGGTGAAGGCGGCGGATGCGGCGGCGAGGTATCTGAAGGATTCCTACGAAATTTTCGGAGACTGGTCGCTCGCCATTGCGTCCTACAACTGCGGTCCCGGGAATGTGAACAAGGCAATCAAACGCTCCGGCAAGACGGATTTCTGGGACATCTACCACTACCTGCCTCGCGAAACAAGAGGCTATGTTCCGGCTTTTACCGGTGCGCTCTATGCACTGAATTATTACAGGGAATACGGAATCACTCCTGAAGACGTGAACATTCCGACTCAGATTGACACGTTCCACGTGAACCGGATGCTACACTTCAAACAGGTCAGCGAACTGACCGGTGTTCCGATGGATGTGCTCAAGGTGCTTAATCCGCAGTACACCCACGACATCATTCCGGGGAGCGTCACGGAAACCTGGATTCTGCGCCTGCCAGCCGACTACACCGG
Organism: bacterium; assembly: GCA_963615405.1. Classification (GTDB taxonomy): domain Bacteria; phylum Bacteroidota; class Bacteroidia; order Bacteroidales; family UBA932; genus Cryptobacteroides. The sequence goes on from CAVEHG010000019.1 coordinate 5,317, forward strand.
CAACTTCATCGCAGTGGAGAACCTCGTGCACCTTCACAAGGCGGACACTCTGCTGAACCCGGTGACAATCAAGAAGATAAAAGACGGAGGCGATGGGCAGAGGATTGCATACAAGGTGAAAAAAGGTGACTATCTCGGGAAAATTGCCGCCAGGTACCACTGCACCGTCAAGCAGATCCAGAAATGGAACCATCTCAAGAACACCAACATACGGGAGGGTCAGACCTTGTATTTATATCGTGGCGGCGGAAAATAGATTCCCACGGAAGCCCGCTCCGTCCTCTGAGTCAGGGATAACCCATCCCATCAGAATTTCAACATCAGAAGCACTCTCGCTTCGAGTTTGTCCGGTTTCCGGGCGGAGGGCGTCATAAACGGATAGGAATAATATGCGAACCGGACGGAAAGGCAGCTCTTGCGGCAGAATTTCCAGTTCACGAAAATAGAGCCCCACACTCCCCTGCCGTACAGCGCCGGGACATTGAACCGGCCCGGAATGTCGTGTTCATAGACATATATTCTTCCGCCCCAGTTGTCAACGCTGAAGATTCCTGTCCGGAGATATGCGGAAAGCTTCCCCTCCGCCCGGCAGCTTTCCTCGACAAAGGCAGCCATCCCCCATTTCCCGCTGTGGCTGAAACTCACAGATGCGGTACTCGCCCAGATGTCCGCATAGCCGGCAGTCACATCGCCACGGCATGCGAATACGCTGTTTTTCAAGTTATTGACATCAATGGTCTCACGAACCCGCAGCGCTGCGGAAGATGATTCATTCCAACGGAATCTGTATCGGGCATCCGCGCGCGCATCATTCCTTCCCGGCAGTCCAGTCCCGGAGTCTCCGCCGGAGGATACGGTGCTTGATTCGGCTGACGACTTGGAGGAGGATGTCCCGGAGGATGCGGTGTGACGCAGGCGGAAAGACAGCGAGGCGGAATGTCCGCTGCGGGACGAGAATTCTGCGGAGAGGAGGGTTATGTGCCGGGACGGGCTGTAGCGCAACGAAATCCCCGTCTTGAAATATTCTGCAATGCGCGGCGATGTGGCGGACACGACAGCGCGGAACGGAAGGCCCAGGCCTCCGGCAAGTTCAGAGGCAAAATCAAAGCCTCCGAAACATCCTCTGAAATCCACGGAAAAGTCCGCAGTGCATCCTGATAAAGGGCCGCCGGTTACAACGGAAGTGAGCCCGAGAGAAAATCGCCGATGCCACCAGCTGCAGTTGAACAGTCCCTGAAGCCCGGCGACATCGGACTTCCCCCGCGAGGAATTGATTTCCCCGATCAGGACCTTTTTCAGCCCTGGGAGAGTGCCGGCAACGGAAAACGTGAACGACCCCGCATCAAAACTGCATCCGAGTCCCGTCTGCGCGTATTTTCCTGTCAGCGAACGGGACAGTTTCAGTCCTGTGGGACGACGTATCAGCGATGCGACCGATGACGGGTCATCTATGGTCATAGTGTTCCAGGCGGAAAGTCCCTGCCCGAATCTCAGGTTGAAATCTCCGGCATATAGCCTCACTTTCCTCCCCGGCAGTGTTGCGGACGCCGAACACGACAGGGCATCCAGCGTCCCCGCCCAAGTCCCGGCTCCGGAGACAGAAAACTCAAGCGACTCCCCTTTCGAGAGCTGAGAGTGAAGTCCATAGAGATTCGTTCCGGCATAGAGACGGTTTTCCGATTCCCAGCGTTCCCGGGGCGGAGCGTTTCCGAACATTACGAAATATGCCAAAGCCTCAGCAATCTCGCCGTCAAACCCGTCAATCAGAGCGAGTTCGCTGCGGCTCATCACGGCTCCGGCGGACAAAATGTAGTCCAGCAGCGAAACCACCTGAAAATCAGAGAAGAGTCCGCTCTCGGACAATGTCCTGCGCGATGCTGAATTGATGTTCAGCGGATGCTCGCTCCGCCACAAAAACCGCTCCCTGTCGGATTCCGACACTTCTTCAGGAGAAGCCGCTCCGACAATCAGCGCGATTGCCTCAATCAGTGTCATCAACATCTTCATACACTTCGAAGCTGTCTTGAAATGATTTCTCTCATATATCCTTTTTGAGCACTTTTATCTATCTCATCAGCTTAAATTTCGCAGTACCCTAATCAGTCGTGTACCACCCGGATTATCCCAACCGTGATTCCTGGGTTACCCATATCTGGCGTTTTACTGCAGCGCACAATATTATGGAATGTAATTTCTAAAAGTGTTGTATTTCAAAATAAAGAACCGAATTTTTTCTTTTTTTTGATGTTATTGACTATTTTTGCGCCTTGTTTTTGAGATATATGAAAGAAATTAAAGTCTGGGACAAGACTTTTGTCCCTTTCATCGGGCACGATGAACTGATGGGCTGTATCGACAGCATCGCCGAAAAAATCAACGCAGACTTCGAAGGAGCGACAGATATCCCGATGGTGCTCTGCATTCTGAACGGAGCGATTATGTTCACCGGAGAACTGATGCAGCGGCTGAATTTCCCGTGTCAGCTGATTTCCACAAAGATGACCTCCTATGTCGGGACATCCACGACCGGAGAGGTTGAGCAGACAATGCCGCTCACAGCTTCCGTAAAGGGGCGCAGGGTGATCATCGCTGAGGACATCATCGACACCGGCCTGACAATCAAAGCCATGAAAAAAATCCTCCTTGAAGAGGGTGCGACGGATGTAAAGGTCTGCACAATGCTGTTCAAGCCTGAAGCCTACCGGACAGGTGACACGATAGACTATGTGGGCAGAGAGATACCGAACCGGTTCATTGTCGGTTTCGGACTCGACTACAACGAACTCGGCCGCAATTTCCGCGACATTTATGTACTCAAGTAACCACAAAATACACGAAACTATGAAATATTACATTCTGTTCGGTCCTCCGGGAGCCGGAAAGGGAACTCAGGCCAGCGCGATGGTCGAAAAATATAATCTGCACCACATCTCCACGGGAGCGCTTCTCCGCAAGGAAATAGCCGCCGGAACGGAACTCGGAAAACAGGCAAAAGACCTCATAGACAAGGGATGTCTGGTTCCCGATGATGTCGTGGAGGGAATGATTGAATCCGAGTTCAACAGCGTCAGGGAAGTCGCAGGTTTTCTTCTCGACGGCTATCCGCGCACCATCGAACAGGCGCGCTCACTGGACAGGCTGCTCGCAAAAAAGAACGAGTCCCTCACTTCTGTGGTTTCAATAATGATTCCGGATGAGATGATTTTCGACCGCATCCGCCACCGCGCGCAGATTGAAGGACGTGAGGATGACGCCAGCGACGAAATCATCGCAAACCGAATCTCTACCTACCACCAGAAAACCGAGCCTCTCGTCAATTTCTACAAAGATGCCGGCAAATACCGCGAGGTTGACGGCTCAGGCACCATTGACGAGGTTCGTGACAACATCTTCAGAATCCTCGGGTAGATCCTGAGACTTACCCCCTGTTTACAGCCTAAAAACAGCTTTTTGATCCGGACACTTGAGGTTCCGGCAGAACTATGGCTCCAGAATTATGGCAGACAGCAACTTTATAGACTATGTGAAGATTTTCTGCGCTTCCGGAAACGGGGGCGCGGGGTCGATGCACCTCAGAAGGGAGAAATACGTGCCCAAGGGAGGACCGGACGGAGGCGACGGCGGACGTGGAGGAGACATAATCCTGCGGGCGAATCCGCAGTTCTGGACTCTGATTCACCTGAAATACCAGAAGCACATCAGGGCGGAGCACGGCGAGGCCGGAAGCGGGGCACTGTGCAACGGGAAAGCCGGGAAGGACGTCTATCTGGATGTGCCGCTCGGAACCGTGGCAAAAGATGCCGAAACAGGAGAGGTGCTCCACGAGATGGTGGAGGCCGGTGAGGAATATGTACTTGTCAAGGGAGGCCGCGGAGGTCTGGGCAACGCAAATTTCAAGAGCCCGACCAATCAGACCCCGAGATATGCGCAGCCGGGGGAATCGGGCTCTGAAGGCTGGTACATCCTTGAACTGAAACTCCTTGCCGATGTGGGACTTGTGGGATTCCCGAATGCCGGGAAATCCACGCTGCTTTCCACAGTCTCGGCAGCGAAGCCCAAAGTGGCCGACTATGCGTTCACGACCCTTGAACCGAGCGTCGGAGTGGTGCGCTACTACGACGACCAGTCGTTCGTAATGGCGGACATCCCCGGAATCATCGAGGGAGCGCACGATGGAAAAGGTCTGGGTATCAGATTCTTAAGACATATAGAGCGTAATTCGGTTCTTCTTTTCATGGTATCTGCAGAAGAGGCGGACATCAGGAAGAGCTATGAGATACTTCTGGACGAGTTGAAAGAATACAACCCGGAACTGCTCGTGAAGAACCGCGTGCTTGCCGTCACGAAGGCGGATATGCTGGACGGGAATCTGGAGGCCGAAATAGAGCCCGCACTTCCGGAAGGCGTGCCGCACGTGTTCATCTCATCCTTCAGCGGAGAGGGCCTTCAGAAGCTTAAGGATCTCCTCTGGGAAAGCCTGCATAAGTAAAACTGCTTTAAGATGATTGCGGCCGTACTTGAGAATCTCGAAATGCTGGACAGGGAAGCCACGCTTGCGCTCAACACAAGCGGAGGATGGTTTACCGATGCCGTTATGCCGTTGTTTTCGCAGGTGAAAGTATGGATTCCCCTCTACGTAATCGTGCTTGGAATAGTGATTTACCGCATGGGATGGAAAGCCGGGCTAATAGTGACGCTCGCTCTTGTTCTGAATGTGGTCTGCGCGGATCAGATTGCAAATCTTGTGAAGGATGCTGTCGCGAGACCCCGGCCGTGTGTGGATCAGTGGATGACGGGACACGGGCTCAAAGTGCTTGAACGCGGCGGAGGATGCGGATTCTATTCAGGTCACGCGGCAAATGTCTTCTCATTCGCGATGTGCTCAACGCTCTGCTTCGCCTTTATCCGCAGCCGCAAGGGAGCGCCGGGAAAGGAAAGCGAAAAACGCCGGCGGATTTTTCTCTGGATATACGGAATCCTTATCTTCCTGTGGGCAGTCGCAGTCAGTCTCAGCCGTGTCTATTGCGGCAAGCATTTCATCGGAGACATCACCGCAGGTGCACTTTCCGGACTTCTCACAGGCAGTCTGATTGCCCTCGCCGCCATAGCCGCAATCCGGCACATCAAGGTTCTGCGGGAATCAATCCGCTGACAGCGCCGGGATCACCTTTTCCATACGCGTGCCGCGGGAACCTTTTACGAGAATCGCTGCGGATGTGAATTCCTGTGCGTGCGAGGCGATATATGCGGCAAGTTCGCCGGAATCCGCAAAATAGCGTGCCGCCCCGGCCTTGCGGAACTCTTCTCCGACATAATATCCCTCAAATCCGTAATTGGAGACAGACTCAAGCACCTTCCGGTGTTCCTGCAGCGAATCCACGCCAAGTTCGAGCATATCACCGAGCAGGACAATCTTTTTCTTCGTGTCAAAATCCGCGAAATTGCCGAGAGCGGCTTCCATACTGGAAGGGTTGGCGTTGTAGGCATCCACAATCAGAACATTGCGGGCGGTGCGCTGCATCTGCGAGCGGTTGTTAGACGGGGTGTAGGCCTCAATGG
>CAVEHG010000019.1:10929-14888 GCA_963615405.1 bacterium
GACTCCGGGACGCCGAAAAACTCGCCAACCCGAAGAGCTGCAAGTACATTGTCCGCATTGTAGCTTCCGACAAGACTGGTCGAGACAATCGTGCCGTCGGAAAGCCTCAGCCTCAGGTACGGGTTCGCGGCATCTGAAGGCAGAATCTCAGATCCGAAGCTGTGCAATCCGTATGGGATTGCTGTCAATCCGCCCGGAAGCGGTTCTGAGCAATGCCTCCTTCTGAACGCATCAGGAGTAAAGTGACAGGTTTCCGCGGTCGGGATAAAACCTCTTGATTCAACCATCTCCACCAGCAGCGGATTGTCCTGATTGAAGAATACGGTCTTCGCTCCTGACCCGTTTGCCGCGATGAAGTCGTACAGTTCACCCTTCGTGGCCTTCACACCCTCAAAAGAGCCGAAGCCCAGAATATGCGCCTTTCCGACATTGGTGATCAGCCCATAGTCCGGAGCGGCTATTTCCACAAGCTCGCGAATGTCTCCCGGGTGGCTCGCCCCCATCTCAATGATCGCTATTTCCGTGTCAGAGGGCATCCCGAGTATGGTAAGCGGCACGCCTATATTATTGTTCAGATTGCCGCAGGTCGCGTGTGTGCGGTATTTCGCTGAAAGTACGGCATTTATCAGTTCCTTCGTCGTGGTCTTTCCGTTTGTCCCGGTAAGACCGAGCACTGGAATGCTGAATGTATCCCGGTGATGCCGCGCGAGAGCCCACAGGGCCTTCAAGGTGTCCGGAACCGGAATCAGGCGGTCATTCCCGGGATTTTCACGGACTGCCGCCGAGTCTTCGTCCACCGCCGCGTAAGCCGCACCGCATTCAAGCGCCTTCAGAGCATATTCATTTCCGTCGAAATTCTCTCCTTTCAGGGCAAAGAACAGCTCTCCCCCGGAAATCTTCCGGCTGTCGGTAGTCACCCTGGATCCGCAAGAAAGAAAGATCTTATACAGGTTATCTATATCCATCATCAATTTGTAGCAGCTAATTTAACTTAAGTTTCGCATGTACCCTAATTCGTTGGGAGTTCGTGGATTACACGTATTGGGGTCCGCTTTGATGATTGCTTACTTTAACCCCGTAGAGCCGAATCCGCCGGCACCCCGGGCTGTATCATCCAGGCTCTCAGTCTCCTCCCACTCCACTCTCTCGTAGCGGGCCACGACCATCTGGGCAATCCTCTCACCCGGATTTATCACGAATTCTTTGTCTGAGAGGTTCACCAGAATGACGCAGATTTCCCCCCTGTAATCAGCGTCAATCGTGCCTGGAGAATTCAGCACGGTTATTCCGTATTTCGCGGCGAGTCCGCTGCGTGGCCGTACCTGTGCCTCAGTACCCTCCGGAAGGGCAATCCGAAGTCCAGTGGGCACCATCAGCCTCTGAAGAGGAGAGAGCGTAATTGGCGAGGTGATGTTAGCCTTGAGGTCAACTCCTGCGGAGTTTTCGGTCGCATATGCGGGGCAAGGCCAGGCCGAGCTGTTGATAATCCTGACTTTCATAATGTTCAGCAATCGTGTTATCCAAATGATTCAAATTTTGCACTTACGGAACTCTGTTCCATCCATATCCAAAGGAAAGCCGCCGAATGTCCGCCGGCCGGAATTCCCTTTTCAAAGCACGCAAAGTTAAACATTATTGACGCAGGAGACAAGAACTTCACAGAAGTTCCACGCTCTGGAGTTCAAGGCCGAGTTCGCTGACCATTGCGCTGACGCATTCATAGGAATTGTCTGATGAAATGAACGTGTTCATAAGACTGATGATCGAATCTGTACGCATATCTTTTGAAATTTAATGTTTTACATCCCTGCTCAGAGCCGTTCCGGGGAACCTTTCTTCTGAATTACGATGCAAAATTAAATTGCGCTTGTGCAAATCCATTGCACAAGCGCAAAAAAAATTATTTTTTTTTCAAAAGGATGGGATGCAAGGCGCAGGCTGAAGCCAAAACCGCAGCAACCTTTTGGTTGTGAGGATTTTGGCGATGCCTGCAACGCCGCAGACCGCAATTTGTCGCTTGGACACCGGAATTGAATAAAAGGATGGGATGCAAGGCGCAGGCTGAAGCCAAAACCGCAGCAACCTTTTGGTTGTGAGGATTTTGGCGATGCCTGCAACGCCGCAGATCGCCTTTTATTCAATTCCGGATGTGCCTTTGCCAGGTTTAAGATTAACTAGCGCCTCCACCACATTCACGACATAATCCCCGATCTTCTCGCACTCCACAATCAGATCCATATAGGCGGAGCCGGTCGCATACTCATATTTGCCCTCGTTCAGGTCAATGATGTTCTGCTCCTTGAGATTATTGCGCATTTCGTTGATGTTCTGTTCCGTGTTGAGAGTCAGCTTGAGATTACCGATATGCTGGCCATTGTCCTTGAGAATAGCTGACATCTGGTCATACGCCGTGCGGACGAGGTCGAACATCGCCACAAAATTCTCGTTCATTGACTGAGTGAACACGAAATGGTTTTCGTTGCGGCGCTGAAGGATGCGGGCCATATTGTAGTAGCTGTCCCCGATACTCTCGATTTCAGAGATCTCGCGAAGCTTCGCCTGAATCGAATGTTTGGATTCGTCGCTCAAACGGCCGTCTGCGACCTTGCTGAGGTAAGCGGCTATTTCGACCTCCATATTGTCGCTGATATTCTCGTATTTCTGAACGCGGAGAAACAGCGAAGTAAATTCTTCCTGGCTTGTCTCCGAGAACATCTTGCCGACCATTTCGTGCATCCGGTAGGTTCGGTCGCTCATCAGGACTATCTCCTTGTGTGCCTGAAGGATGGACAGTTCGGATGTGGACATCAGACCGCCTGAGATGAACTCAAGATGTGGTCTGCCGTCGTCTTCTGTCTGAGTTTCCTTCTTCCTGGACGGGATGAGGAACGTCACGGCCTTGACATAGAACTTCGTGAACCATATCATTATGCTGATGTTGATCAGATTGAATATGGTGTGGAACATCGAAAGTCCGAAGGAAACGTAGTACTGCATATTCCCGAACTCAGCGGCCAGAGCTGCGTTCCCTGCGGTGGATGTGTCCAGCCTGCCGTCAACGAGGGCGGCGATTGTCGCAGGATCCTGCTCTCCGGAGTTCGCGAAGTTGTAAAGCGCATTCGGATCTCCCACGCAACCTGTTGTAATCCAAGAGATAAGCTTCATATACGGGCCATAGAGCGCCAGTGCCCACACAGAGCCGAGAACATTGAACATAAGGTGTCCCGCGGCAGCGCGTTTCGCCATCACATTTCCTGAAACTGAAGCAATGATAGGTGTGATGCAGGTTCCGATGTTTCCTCCGAGAACAAGCGCGGCAGCAAGGTCGAAAGTAATCCAGCCTTTGCTGCACATAATCAGCGCGATGGCAAACGTGGCGCTGGATGCCTGCACAATCATCGTGAGGAGCATTCCTGCAAGGGCGAAGACGAGCACAGAGCCGAAGCCCATGTCGGACCAGCGCCTCAGGGCGTCAAACACGGCCGGATTCGCCTGAAGATCAGGCACTGAGTTGTTCAGGTAGTCAAGTCCGAGAAAAAGCAGCGCAAAACCAATCAAGAACTCGCCCCAGTTCGTATAGACCGACTTCTTCATGAAAAGGAGCGGGACTCCGAACGCAAAGAGAGGTATGGCAAATGCCGAAATGTTGACCCTGAAGCCGAAAAGTGAGATGATCCAGGCCGTAAGCGTAGTACCCACATTGGCGCCAAAGATGACGGCCATTGACTGCTGGAGCGAAATCAGTCCCGCATTAACGAAAGAGACAATCATCGTTGTCGTTGCGGAGGAAGACTGAACAAGCGCAGTGATGAAGATACCTGTCAAGGCTCCGATGAACTTGTTGTTGGTCATCAACGCCAGAATGTCACGCAATTTGTTTCCCGCGGCCTTCTGGAGACCTTCACTCATAAGTTTCATCCCATACAGGAACATCCCCACGGAGCCTATAAGGGTAAGAA
>CAVEHG010000020.1:0-14639 GCA_963615405.1 bacterium
CTGCAACGGCGCTATCGCCGGCATCGAAAACTCTACGCTCGCGGACGACGTGAAGGCTCCGCTCGTGGCCGAGGGCAAGATTTTGAGGGCGTTCTACTACTGGATTCTCACCTGCTTCTTCGGCGATGTACCGTTCTACACTGAGGATGTCTCAGACGAGGCGACGCTCGCCAAAGTGGCAAAGCTCCCGAGAATGTCTGCGGACGACACGCGAGACTGGCTCATAAACGACCTTCAGGACTGCCTTCCGTCCCTTTCGAAGGTGCGCTCCAGCGAGATTTCCGACAACAGGGCCGGAGCGGCTGTCGGCTATGTGCTGCTCTCCAAGCTCGCCCAGTGGAACAAGAGATGGGACGTGTCGCTCGCGGCCTGCAAGGAAATCGAGTCCATTTACGGCAACCTCGACCAGTACCCGCTCACCGACATTCCGTTCCGTATGAAGAACACGCCGGAGTCAATACTCGAAATCCAGCACACCTATTCCGCGGCCGGACTGAGCTATACCTCCAATGTAGCCTGTCTCTGCATGCCTTACAAGCGCAGCGGGAACAAGTATGACGGAGTTGTCATCGAGGAGCTCGGCGACAACGCCACAGCCTACGCTCCTGCCCAGGCCAACAGCTACACCGTCAGCACCCTCTATCCTCTCGACGAAGTCAATCCGTCCGCCACGGACAAGAGACGTGCGATGGCCATAGTTCAGGAGTGGAACGGCAAGGAATTCAATTCCATAAACAGCAAATCCAACACCGCCTTCTTCGGTCCGAAATTCTGGTGCCCGAATATGCAGACCAACCACGACTCGAACAACTACAAGGTTTTCCGCTATGCGGATGTCATACTGATGATGGCCGAAGCCCACTGTATGCTCCAGGATGATATGGACGAGGCTCTGCGCTACCTGAATATGCCTAAGAAACGTGCAGGCATCCGGGAATACGCCCGCCGTGACTGGAAGCGCATTATGGAGGAAATCAAGGTCGAGAGGGGGCGCGAACTCTTTGGCGAGTTCCAGAGAAAATTCGACCTCGTGCGCTGGGGAACCTGGTACGATGTGACCGAGTCCCAGACCCGTTCGACCAAGATTAGGGAGAACATACTCCCGTGCCACCGCTATTATCCGATACCCGCCGTACAGGTTTCCTACTCCGGAGGCGCTCTCGACAACGACGAATACGCCCAGTACGGTAGATGACGGGCAACCTCCGAATCCCCGGTGAATCATAACTTATGGCATATCAGTGAATATGCGAAACACAAATAAATTCCAACTGCATAATTAAACAATATGAAACCAGTTTTAAGAAAATGTTTTGCGGCGATGACTCTCGCTTCCGCGCTGTTCGCCGCGTCTTGCCAGAAGGAGACTGAATCTCCGACAACGATGACTCTGGCCGTAAACGACAATATCATAAACCTCGAGCCCAAGTCCGGCAAGGAGCACGTGCTCGTCTATGCGAAAGGGCGGTGGAATGCGGACTTCACGGAACCCGTTGAATGGGCGACCATCGAGGATGGCAAAGGAACGGGCAACGGGGAGTTCATTCTCTCCTATACGGAAAACCCTGAAATTCTCCGCCGTGCCGAGATTCTCCTGACTGCCGCCGGCGTGGACAAGACCATAACCATCACCGTTAACCAGGAGGGAAAGAAAGGGTCTCCGAAGCTCACTTTGGCGGAGAACGAGAAATCCTACATTGCGTGGGAGGTGCAGGACTCGATTGCAGTCGACTCCAACATTGACCAGAGTCTGATCAATTCCGAGTCTTCCGTAGACTGGCTCGGTTCTCTTAAAATCAAGGACGGACAGCTCCTGTTCACGGTGGCAGAGAATACGACAGGCGAGGAACGCAAAGGTACGCTCACCATTTCCTACACCGACATCAACGAGTCCGTCTATCGTGCGGTTGCCGAAATCACCCAGAGCGCAGTGCCGGGACATCTCACTCTGAATGAGACTGAAATGGCGATCGAGGCTTTCTCCGGCACGAAGTCGGTTTCCTGGGATTGTGTGCTCGGAACCTTTATGCCTGCTCTGACATCAAGCGTGACCTACGAGGGCAGCCAGAAAGACTGGATAAGCAATGTGACCCCGACGCTCGAGTCCCTCTCATTCGATGTGACTGACAATGAGACCAAAGAAGTCCGCACGGCTGTGATTAAAGTGGAGCTTGCGGCGAAGGGCGTTTCCGTGGAACTCAAGGTTACCCAGGGAATCAAGACCAGACAGTACAGCTTCGAGGAACTTCGTGCGGTTCTTTCCGCCGCCGGCGAACAGGCTTTCACGAGCGACTGGTTCGAAGGCGTGGTGATTGCCGATGCCGGAGCGGAGAATATGGAGACGAATGCGATGACTTCCATACCGTTTACAAATGATGAGTCCCAGAGTACCAACTACGTGCAGTCGCTTGACGGAAAATATGGCGTGCGCATCAAGTTCGCCTCGGCCAACAGCACTCTCAAGAAGGGCGACAAGGTGAAGGTTTCTCTCGCCGGAGCGACTCTCGTCCGCGAGGACAACCCAGTCCGCTACACGCTCAAGGGCTTGACTGACAATAGTGTGGCGGTTGAGGAAACCGTTTCGCTCACCCCTCGCCAGAAGAAGATTTCTGAACTTGCGGACACTGATGTATATACATTGGTTACAATCCCTGAGGTGGAGGTTCCTTTCTGCTACGGTTCCTGGGTGAATGCCCGGAAGGCATGGATTGATGATAAGAGGATCAACTTCGACAACCGTATCCTGCGGGATGTGAACGGCAATGAAATGAGGATGATTGTGAATACTGATGTTCCGTGGTATCTTACGGACACCGGCGTGCCTATGGGATCGGGTCCTGTTTCCGGCGTGATAGTAAGCACTGAAAGTCCATATTACGGCTCAGACATTCTCGGAAAATATCAGATTCGTCCGATGTCTCTTTCTGACATTGAAATCGGGGCCGACGGTTTCAGCAAGATTCTGGTTGACTGGGACTATAAGGACGGATTTACCAAGGGGACCTCTTTGGCTGCGACAACCGGTACCGGAACTATGACGGCTACGGCGAATATGGTGCAGACAAGCTCCCAGATGCAGTTCGGGACATCATATGCATCCGGTGATCCGAAGGGAATCAATCTCAATATGGTCTGGTGGAAAGGCGGGGCTGCCGTGGATAACATGAAGCTCCAGTTCTCGACACTTGAGGCCGCAGGAAAGAAGATGTATCTCTCTTTCGGCGCCTTCGTCGGAGACAACTCCGAATCTGCCAATTCCCAGGCTCCGGTGCATTGGAACATCGAGTATTCATTGGACGGAACGGCATTTACGACAATTGAAACCGTTTTGATCCGTCCTTTGGGTGCGAAAGCTTCGGAACTCCTTTTTGTCCCGGCCTCAATTGATGACCAGTGCGTCGAACTGCCGGATGAGGTTGCCGGGAAGGACAATGTCATAATCCGCTTTATTGCGGCCGATGACGCGGCCGTCAACTGGACCGCAAAGGACTATTCCGCAAAGGTTAAGGACGGAGGCAAATTCCGCCTCGTGTTCGGAGCCCTTGCCGTGAAATACAATAAGTAACAGATATGAAATCAGGTTCAATCACAGGAATATCTGCTGTCGTGTCGATGGTGTGGGCGCTTGTCGCCTGCACCTCGATAGACAGGGAAAAGTTCGATTTCGTGGAATTCGGCGTCTCCGAGTCTGAGATCGAGTTTCCGGCAAAGGCCGAATACAAGGACGGGAAGCCGGTCACCGAACTTCAGAAGGTTATTGACATCTATTCCAATCAGGACTGTGTCATCAGCTACGCCGACTCCGAGGTCGACTGGATGCGTATCCGCGACCTTGACTCGTGGCAGATATGTCGCCAGATCGCTTTCAACGGCGACTGCTCATTCCGCATCGAGTGCGACCAGAACGGCGACTATGCCCGAATGGTGAAACTCGTCGTGAAGGCCGGCCCCCGCGCGGACACAATCTCTGTCAGGCAGAACGGGAAACGCGTTCCGGAACTCTCCCTCGCGCGCTCTTCCGAACTCCTCGACGGTGACAGGGACAGCAGTTTCAGCGTGGGCTACACCACCAATGTCTCCGACTGGAAGGACATTACCTGCAAGGTAAGCTACACCGGAGAAGCCTCCGGCTGGATTGCCTCAGCCACTGTCGAAGAGGGCAGCGTCAGCATCGCCTGCTTGAAGAACCCCACCGACGACCTTCGCACTGCTTCCGTAAAGGTCTGCTACACAGACGGATTCGATACCGAATACGGGCAGACTCTCTACATTGTCCAGAAGACCAAAGACAACGGCATAGGCAAGTCCATGTCATTCGCCGAGGTCCGTGCTCTGGGCCGGAGCGGTCAGGCTGTCACGATTGACGAGACCGTGATAATAGAGGGCTATGTCGTCAGCAACCCAGAGTCCGGCAATGTCGGCGACAACGAGAAGGTTTCCACGACCGTTACCGACAACACCGCATATCTCCGCAAGGCATACGTCGAAAGCCTCGACGGACAATATGGTTTCCTGCTCAGGATGGAGACTGCAGAAGACAATGTTTTGGAGCGTTACGACAAGGTTTCAATTCTTCTCAAAGGCACACAGATCCTGAGGGAGGATGAGCCTGAGAGATATGAAATCAGCGGGCTCACCGTGTCGAACATACTTGTCCGCGAGGCGGGTACGGCCAACGCGCTTCCGCTGAAGGAAAAATATATCTCCGAACTTGCGGATTCAGACATCTATACCTATGTCACTCTCCGGGACTGCGAGTTCCCTGTCCGCAAGGGGGCGCTCACTCCTCTGAACGACGGATACACGATTTCTGCCGGCAAGGGAAACATCTCCAAATACCCGCGTCTGGTGCGCGACATCGAGGGCGGCAGCATCTACGTCTACACCAGCACCACCTGTCCGTACAGGCGCGACGGAACGAAGCTTCCTTACGGCAGCGGTACGCTCAAGGGAGTCGTCGTGCACGAACTCTTCCCGAACTATGTCTATGGGGACAGCGACAACGAGGATCTCTACGGCAACATCGGACGTTACCAGATCCGTCACCAGTCCCGGTCTGACATAGGATTTGACGGAGACAGCTCTTTCTCGCACATTCTCGTTGAGTTCCGTTATGCCGCCGGATTCAAGACCGTTGGCGGAGTGTCTTATTTCCCGGCTACAGAAGGTGACCCGACGGCAAAGTTCTGGCACACCTCCGGAGGCGGCATCACCAAATGTCCTTCAACCTTCAATTACATTGGCTGGACGGGAACTTCCGCCGGCGTGGCTCCTTTCAAAAACCACGTGGGCTTTGACTCGTCCCTCGCCGAGCCGCTCGGCTACACGTTCGCCGAGGGTTATGTCTTTGACTATTCCGGAACTAACAGCGATGGAAGGGGCAAGGTCAGTTCGACGAAAGGCACCTACAACGGCGCTTCCACCACGCTCCTTGACGGATGGATGAACAAGACCTGGTGGGCTTCCGAGTCTTCGGAGGCGGAATCCTGGATAATCGAATTCTCCACCGAAGGCATCAGTGCGGAGCACCTTTCAATGCAGTTCACCTCATACGGCTCCGAGACAAGCTCCACGGGCAGGAGTCCTTACAACTGGACGGCGTGGTGGTCCGAGAGCGGCGACCTCAAGGATGCTTCGGCCTGGACCAGAATTGCCGACTATGTCGTTCCTGACGGAGTCGTGACCCAATCCCAGCAGGACTGGCAGCTTCCTGCAATGAAACAGTATGACTTCCCTCTTCCGTCAGAGATGCTCGGAAAGGATCGTGTTTACATCAGGCTTCAGCCGTCCGACCGCTACACCAACACCGCATTTTTCGGAGAGGGGCTCGCTCCTGCCGGGGCAAACTCGGCCAACGGTATGGACTACTTTGCCGTGAGGTATAATTAGCGTTGCGGGCCAAGACAATGATTCAGAAATTAAATGCCTCAAGTTTCGCATGCGAAACTTAAATTAAATGCCATGAAAAGAATTCTTATAATAATGTCGGCTCTGGCTTTCGTGATGTGCACGAAAGCCGAACCGGTGAATTCACAGACCGAGTATTCAGAGCAGGAACGTCCGGAGAAGGTGCAGATTAAGGTGATGTCATCGAATGTCCGCAGCGGACAGAACGATGCCGGGAACCAGCTGTGGTCGTACAGGAAGTTCGCCTATATGAATATGTTAAGCGACACCCAGCCGGACATCATCGGCCTGCAGGAGTGCAAGGAGGGGCAGGTGCAGACGCTTTCCATCGCTTCCGAATACGGACTGTGGTGGGTTCCGACCTACGACGAGTCGGTTCCGGAGGTTCTGAACAGTCACCTTCCTGCGATTGCCATAATGTACCGCAAGTCCAGGTTCGAACTTCTTGACAGCGGCGTGTTCTACTACAACGAGGCCGACCAGTCGGTTCCCTGCCACAATCCGTGCGGGGCTTCAGGCTGGCAGGTACGCGGAAGCGTCTGGGTAAAGCTTCAGCTGAAGGAGAACGGAAAAATTCTCTATTTCTTCGACACCCACTACACTCACGACCCAGATGAAATCATCGACCCGGAGACGGGCAAGAAGCACTACAACATAGAGGAACGCCGCAAGGCTTCTGTGATTGCTGTGTCGCAGATGGAGCAGATCGTGAAGGAGAAGGACGCCGCAGTCTTTCTTGTCGGAGACCTGAACTGTTCGCTCGCGGACGGAGCCACACGCAACGGCCCTCGCAGCCTTGAACCGCTGACCGAGTATATGTGGTCGGCCAGGGAGGATGCGCACTGTCATGACGAAGGAATCAGCTTCAACGGCTTCGCCGAGTACAAGAACGGCAAGATAGGCAACATCGACCACATCTTCTACCGCGGTGCCGAGGCTCTGGACTTTGTGACGGTGAACAGTCCCGACTATGGCGTGACCTACATCTCCGACCATTATCCGATAACCTGCGTTTTCCAGCTGTAGATTCCTGCCTCCTGCATATGAAGAAATCAGTTCTGCTTTTACTCTCGATGCTTTCGTCAGCGGCACTCCCTCTGTCCGCCGCGCCGAAGGCATATACGCTCAAGTCTCCTGACGGGCGGCTCGAAATGCGCATCTCGACTGCGGGAGGCATCCGCTACGATGTCCTGCACGAGGGCACGCTCCTGCTTGAGCAGTCTCAAGCCTCGATGACTCTCGGTGACGGCACATTCTACGGCGGCCCTGACACGGCGGTCCGCCGTGCGCGCAAACGCAGCGCGGATGTCCTCTCCGGGACGGTCGCCTACAAGAAATCCGCGGTCCGCGAAAACTTCAACGAGCTTGAACTTGACTGCAGGGGCGGCTACAAGGTCGTTTTCCGTGCCTATGACGATGCCTGTGCCTACAGGTTCATATCCCTTTCGGACAAGCCGTTCACCGTCATCGACGAACAGGCTGATTTCCGTTTTGCCGGGGATTGGGACGCGCAGATTCCATATGTCAACAAGAAATGGAAGGGCTCTCCCGAAGACATACTCGTAAACGATTTCCAGTGCACCTACACTCTTTCGAAGCTTTCCGGGTGGAAGGAACGCTGGAGCATAGTCCCGCTTCTTGTCGATTGTCCGCAGGGCAGGAAGGTCGTTCTCACCGAGGCTGACCTGATGAACTATCCGGGAATGTTCCTCTATAACTACAAAAAAGGGGAAAATACGACGCTCAGCGGCTATTTCGCACGCATTCCGGACAAGACTGAAATCGGCGGGCACAATATGGTGCAGGAGATGGTCTATACCAGGAAGGATCATATCGCTGAATTTGACGGGGCGACTGCCTTCCCGTGGCGTGTCGTCGCAGTTTCGTCCGAAGACAGGGAACTTGCGGACTCCGACATCGTCTGGAAGCTCGCGACTCCCGCCTCTGACTCCGACTGGTCCTGGGTGAAGCCCGGAAAGGTTGCCTGGGACTGGTGGAACGCGTGGAATCTGAAGGGTGTGGATTTCGAGACCGGAATCAACGATGAGACCTACCGTCACTACATTGATTTCGCTTCGGAGAACGGCATCGAATACGTGATTCTCGATGAGGGGTGGGCGGTGAAATATGCCAACGACCTTATGCGGGAAGTGCCTGATATCCACATCTCCGAACTCGTTTCATATGCAGCCGGGCGCGGTGTGGGTATCATACTCTGGGCGGGCTGGTGGCCGTTTGCGAAGGATATGGAAAATGTTTGCCGCCACTTCTCGGAGATGGGCGTCAAGGGCTTCAAGGTGGACTTTATGAACCGCGATGACCAGCCTATGGTGGACTGGTTTCGCAGGGCGGCCGAGATGTGCGCCAGGTATCACCTGCTTCTGGACTTCCACGGCTCCTACAAGCCGACTGGGCTTCAGCGGACCTACCCGAATGTTCTGAACTTCGAGGGAGTGCACGGACTTGAGCAGATGAAGTGGAGCCCCTCATCGGTCGATCAGGTGACCTATGATGTGACCATTCCGTTCATCCGTCAGATGGCCGGTCCGATGGACTACACGCAGGGGGCGATGCGCAACGCCACGCGCAAGAACTATTTTCCGGTGCGTACCGAGCCGATGAGCCAGGGTACGCGCTGTCGCCAGCTGGCGGAATATGTCGTTTTCGAATCCCCTCTGAATATGATGTGCGACTCTCCGACCGCATACAGGGCGAATCAGGAATGCACGGACTTCATCTCAGCCATTCCGACCGTATGGGATGAGACGGTGGCGCTTGACGGAGCGGTGGCCAGGTATGTCGCGATGGCGAGACGTTCGGGCGATGTCTGGTATGTCGGGGCGATGACCGATTGGGATGCGCGGGAACTGACGCTGGATCTGAGTTTCCTGCCGGAAGGGGAGTATGAGATGGAAATCTTCCGCGACGGCGTGAATGCCAATAAGATAGCCTCCGATTACAGGAGGGTGGTGGAGACGCTCCCTTCCGACAGAAAAGTTGTTGTAAGTATGGCTCCGGGAGGCGGTTGGGCTGCAAGAATCGCGAAACGTCTGTGATTTGGAAAAGGTACATGCGAAACTTAAGTTTGGAATATGAAAATAAAAAAGATAAAGTTGGGTCTGTTCCCCAAGGTGCTGATAGCCATTGTCCTGGGTTCTCTGCTCGGACTCGTCGCTCCGGATGTTCTGGTGCGCATACTCAAGACATTCAATGTTCTGTTCGCACAGATTCTCAAGTTCATCGTGCCGCTGCTCGTGCTCGGGCTTGTGACCCCTTCCGTGGCCAATCTCGGGAAGGGCGCCGGAAAGATGCTCATTGCAGTCATGCTCATCTCCTACCTCTCTACGGTGGGAGCGGGATTTTTCTCCTACGGTTGCGCGAACTCCCTGCTCCCGCACTATCTTGATGTGGGGGAACTTTCCGCAGGGACTGCCGGAGAAAAGACCTTCGCTCCCTACATAGAACTTAAAATTCCGCCGATCTGCGACATACTGACGGCTCTGCTGCTGTCGTTTATGGTGGGCGTCGGCATCATATTCACAAATTCATCGGCGCTCAAAAAGGGTTTCGACGAATTCGGAGGCATCGTGAAACTCACAATCGAAAAGGCGGTCATCCCGTTCCTTCCTTTCTACATTTTCACGATGATGTGCGAGATGAGCGCTTCGGGGAAGCTTTCCGTCGTGATGGGATCCGGAGTGAAGATCATCGCCACCGGTGTCGCCCTTTCAATCTGTTACCTTGTGCTTCAGTACCTCATTGCCGGTGCGATTGCCAGGAAGAACCCGTTCAAATGCCTTTGGAACATCATTCCGGCCTACCTTACGGGATTTTCCCTCTGCTCAAGCTCGGCAGTGATTCCTGTCACTCTCGAGTGCGCGATAAAGAACGGTACGCGCAAGGACATCGCGGATTTCGTGGTTCCGCTCTGCTCCACCGTGCATATGTGCGGTTCGACCATAAAGCTCACGGTCACTTCAGTCGCTGTGGCCTATATGTGCGGAGTGGATATCAGTTTCGGGATGTTTGTCAATTTCGCCCTCATTCAGGCGGTTGCCGCAGTGGCCGCGCCCGGGGTGATGGGCGGAGTGCTGATGGCCTCAATCGGGCTGCTTGAGTCGATTCTCGGATTTACTCCTGACCAGTGCGCCCTGATGATGACAATCTATCTCGCCCTCGACGGTTACGGCCCTGCCTGCAATGTGAGCGGAGATGCCGCAGTAGCTCTCGTCATCGACCATTTTTTCGGGGGCGGAAAACGGACGGCGCCTGAGGTGTCCTCCTGCAACACAACTTCTGACAAATGAGAAAATTTTTGAAATTATTCCTCGTTTTCGCTCTGGCCGTTTCGGCAGTTTTCGGCACAGAGGCGAGGCGCAGAGCCGGCAAAAATGCACCTGCAAAGCTCCGGCTGATTTCCTATAACATAAGGATGACAACTCCCAAGGACACGGGCCTTGCGGATTGGGATGCGCGCAAGTTCGCGTCACTCAAAATGTTACGCACGGAAAAGCCGGATGTGTTCGGTCTTAACGAGCCGCGCTGGCCGCAGATGGACTATCTGAGGGCTGAACTTTCGGAGTATGACAGTTACGCCGAGGACAAGGAGGGCGGTCTGAAAGAGTCGCAGTGCGAAGCCATTTTCTGGCTCAGGGACAAGTACAAACTGCTGGACAAGGGAATGTACTGGCTTAGCGACACTCCGGAGACGGTTTCCAAAGGCTGGGACGGCAACCGCCGCATCACGGTCTGGGTGCATCTGAAGGACAGGAGTACAGGCCGTGACTTCTGGTATTTCTGCACGCATATGGATCATCGCGGGATGACGGCCCGGCAGAAGGCTGCGGAACTGAATGTCGCGAAGATGAAAGAAATCGCCGGAGAGAAGTCCGTTGTCTTCATCTCAGGCGATATGAATTCGCAGCGTGGCCATAAGACCGGGAAATTCCTTGAGCCTTACGACGCATGGATGGACGATGCCCGCCTGAAGGCGAAGGAAACCGATGACCACCGCACCTACGGCGGATTCAACGATTCGGCCCGCAGCCTCTGGCTTGACTACATTTTCTCGCGCAATGCCGTTCCTCTGCGTTACCGCACCCTCGACAGCCCCACAGCCTACGGCCTTGCCCACATCTCCGACCACTATCCAATCTGCTGCGACTACGGGTTTTAGTCCCGCTTCCTGTCGGAGGCCCGCACCCTACACAAGTTTAGGGGCATTCTTCTCCGGAGCCTTGAAAAGAATGAGGAAGAGGATTGCCACCAGGAGGGCGTAGGCCGCGAAGATGTACCAGCAGGCGCTCCAGCCGTCGAGGCCGCAGGAGAGCTGATTGCCCATCGTGAACACCCTTTCAGTGCCGTTGATGACGACTGTCTCGGCGTGAGTGAAATGGTTCACCACAGCCTGGGCGCTAAGAGTTCCCACAGTGGCTCCGATTCCGTTGGTCATAAGCATAAACAGACCCTGCGCGCTGTTCTGAACGCTTCCGGAAGTCCTTTCATTGACATAGAGAGAACCGGAGATGTTGAAGAAGTCGAATGCGACTCCGTAAACTATGCAGGAGAGGATGAGCATCCACACTCCGTTTCCGGTGTCTCCGAGGCCGAACAGACCGAAGCGCAGAACCCACGCGACCATCGCGATGAGCATCACGTTCTTGATTCCGAACTTCTTCATTGCGAACGGAATCAGAAGGATGCCGAGAGTTTCCGCAATCTGTGAAATGGAGTAGATTGCCGTGGCGTTCCTTGCTCCCCAGGAGTTTTCGAAGCCTGAGACTCCCTGGAAATGGGAGATGAACGGAGTGGCGTAGCCGTTTGTGATCTGAAGCGCGATTCCGAGCAGCATTGAGAAGATGAAGAAAAATGCCATCTGTTTGTCCCTGAAGAGTTTGAACGCACTCAAACCCAATGCGTCGGCGAAAGACTGTCCGCCCTTTGCCGCGGTCTCTGCCTTTTTAATCTGCGGAAGGGTGAAGCAGTAGAGCACAAGTGCAAGGCCGATCGCTCCGCAGATGATGAACTGGTGATAGGTGTTCTGGAATGAAACCCCTGCTGAAGTCTTGCAGAAGTTCATAATCCACATGCTTGCGATGAAGCCGACGGTGCCGAAGACCCTGATCGGCGGGAAATCTTTCACTGTGTCGTAGCCGTTCTGTTCCAGGATGCCGTAAGCCGCTGAATTCGAGAGCGCTATGGTCGGCATATAGAAGCCTACGCTGAGTGTGTAGAGGCTGATGAATACAGGGAAACTGAATGTGTCGGATATGAGGGCGGTGAGTTCGGAACCTGTCGCTCCCGTCGCGATTGCCGCGGATTCAACACCTGCCGCGTAAAGTCCGGCTCCGAGCATTGCCGCTCCGGCCACAAGGTGGCACAGGGCAAGCGCTTTTGTGGCTCCCAGCCATTTGTCGGCCACGATTCCCATAAGCGCGGGCATAAATATGGAAACTATGCCCTGCATAGCGTAGAATATGCCGATTTTGCTTCCGAGCCCGACCTGCACGAGATAGTTGCCCATTGACGTGAGATATGCTCCCCAGATTGCCCACTGCAGGATGTTCATAACAATGAGCCTGATTTTTATGTGCTTACCCATTTTATTGTATGTATTAACTATGTTTCATTTGTCCCATTCTGGCGGCGCAAAAGCCGCGGACGGCAGGGCCGTGCGGCCGCGTGGCTGACAAAGGTACAAAGTTGTTTTCAATTCTTGCCAAGTTTTTGCTAACTTTGAAGACTTTTTGCACACTCATGTTTCGCATTTGCGGGAATTGTGCGCTTGCGAAAATTAAACACTCAAGTTTCGCTGCGAAACTTAAATTAAACAGAATACGATGGAATTCAACATAACAGCGAAAGATCCGGGTTCGGCGGCGAGGTGCGGTACAATAACGACCGGCCACGGACGGATTGAAACCCCCATATTCATGCCCGTCGGGACGGTGGGTTCCGTCAAGGGCATCTACCACAGGGACCTGGTGGAGGACATCGGAGCTGAGATAATCCTCGGCAACACCTACCATCTCTACCTGCGCCCCGGGCTTGAAATTCTCCGCAAAGCCGGCGGTCTCCACAAATTCGAGCACTGGGACAGGCCGATTCTCACCGACAGCGGCGGGTTTCAGGTGTTTTCCCTTTCTCCGATCAGGAAACTGACTTCCGAAGGCTGCACTTTCCGTTCCCATATCGACGGATCGAAACATACGTTCACTCCTGAGAACAATGTTGACACACAGCGTATTATAGGCGCCGACATAATGATGGCTCTCGACGAGTGCTGCCCGGGCGACGCTCCGTACGAGTATGCGAAGAAATCCCTGAAACTCACCCAGAGCTGGTTGGAGCGCTACCTGAAACACTTCGACGAGACAGAGCCTCTCTACGGCTATCCGCAGACGGTCTTCCCGATAATCCAGGGCTGCGTCTATCCGGATCTGCGCAAGGCGGCCGTCGAACACGCGGCATCGTTTGACCGTGAGGGTTATGCCATCGGCGGGCTTGCAGTGGGCGAGCCGACGGAAAAGATGTACGAGATGCTTGAACTTGTCTGCCCGATGCTTCCACAGGACAGGCCGCGCTATCTGATGGGAGTCGGAACTCCGGCGAACATCCTTGAGGGCATCGCGAGGGGCGTGGATATGTTCGACTGCGTGATGCCGACCCGCAACGGGCGCAACGGAATGCTCTTCACCTGGAACGGAATAATGAATATGCGCAACCTCAAGTGGGCTGACGACTTTTCCGAACTCGACCCGGCCGGAAGCTCCTTCGTCGATCACTATTACACGAAGGCATATCTCCGCCACCTTTTCATCGCTGGTGAGATTTTTGCGGCGCAGGTCGCCTCCGAACACAACCTCGCCTTCTATCTCGACCTCGTGCGCGAGGCCCGCAGACACATTCAGGCCGGTGATTTTGCGGTGTGGAAGGATGTGACAGTCAAAAAGATAATGACACGGCTATAGGCAAGGGCGGCCGGAGGCTTATGATTCCGGCGCAGGGCCCACAGAATATGGAACAAGGCACACAGACGGTAATATAAAGCACAATTCCGATGGAATTTTCTCTCAGACCAAAGAAACTGGACATATATATATTCAAGAAGTTCATTCTGACCTTCTTCGTCGCTCTGGTGCTCATCATCGGCATCGTCATAATTTTCGACATCAGCGAAAAAATCGACAATTTCGTCGCGAAAGAGGCACCGCTCAAGGCGATAGTCTTCGACTATTATATGAATTTCATCCCCTATTTCATGAATATGTTTTCGCCTCTGTTCGTGTTCATTACGGTGATTTTCTTCACATCGAAGATGGCGGCGAACTCGGAGATTGTGGCGATTCTCAGCTGCGGAGTCAGTTTCCACCGGATGATGGTTCCGTATATGGCGGCGGCCGCGCTCATCTGTGCCCTGTCGCTGTGCCTGAACCTTTTCATCATCCCGGACGCGAACAAGACGAGGGTGGAATTCGAGGGGAAATATATAAAATCCGGATATGTCACCAATGCTAAGAATGTCCACTATCAGATTTCGCCGGGCGAGTTCGTTTTTGTCGAGTCTTTCAGCACCTGGAACAATACGGCCTACCGCTTCACTCTCGAGCGCTTCGACGGGAACCGTCTGGAATCCAAGATCTCGGCTGAGACGGCGGTATGGGACAGCACTTTCGGCGGCTGGAAACTGAAGAACTGGTTTGTCCGCGACTATTATGAGGATATGACCGACC
>CAVEHG010000021.1:0-14529 GCA_963615405.1 bacterium
TCTCCAACGCCTGCTGACCTGCTAAAATGGGTGTCCCATTGCGGAAAACAGGAAATATTTAAGTTTCGAACTTGCGAAATTTGAGTAAGAATATCAGTGATTTTATCCATTAGTGTCTTATGTGTGTTCTGCAATCTCTAATGCGCGACAGAGCGCGTCAGTATGTCCTCCGCATTGCGCAAATTGCGCAATCATACACGCAAAGATATGGAGTATATAAACAAAGTCTCATACGCCCTTTCGGAAAATTTCTCTACATTGCGCAAATTTTCTGCGCAAAACTTTTGTATTTTTGCGCAAGCAATGTTTAAATTTGCCGCATGAAAGAAACTCTCTCAACCCTGGCGGAAAAGACAGGATATTCAATCACCACAATCTCGCGCGTGCTGAGCGGGAAGGCGGACGAGCACAGGATCAGCGCGGAAACGAAGGAGAAAATCCTGAGGGCGGCGCAGGAAAACAACTACTCCCCGAACCTCATTGCGCAGAACCTCCGGATCAGCAAGACCAACACGATCGGGCTTCTGGTGCCGTCGGTGGGCAATCCCTTCTTCGCGGACATCGCAAAGTGGGTGATCGGCGAAGCCAGACAGAGGAACTACACGACCATAGTCACAGACTCGGCGGAGGACCCGCAGACGGAGAAAAGCAGCATTTCGTCGCTTCTGTCCAGGCAGGTGGACGGGATCATCGCCATTCCGAGCGGAGACGACCCGTCCCTCTACGAAGAAATCAACCGCAAGGTCCTGCCGGTGATCCTCGTGGACCGCTACTTCTCCGGCTCCACCCTCCCCTACATCACCACCAACAACTACACCGGCAGCCTTGCCGGCACGAACGAACTGATTATGAACGGGCACAGCAGAATCGCCTGCATTCAGGGCGCGACTGCCTCGATGCCGAACAAGAAAAGGGTCTCCGGCTATCTCGCCGCGCTCGAAAAGTCGGGGCTCGGCGACAGCGCAGTCATTGTGGGCAACGAATTCTCGGAGCAAAACGGCTATCTGGAAACGAAACTTCTGCTCACCCGCCCGAAGGAAGACCGCCCGAGCGCGATTTTCGCCCTGAGCAACACGATTATGCTCGGAGCGGTGAAGGCAATCAAGGAGGCCGGCCTGAAAATCCCAGACGACATCTCGATCATCGCCTTCGACAACAATATATATATGGACTACCTCACGCCGGCCATCACGCGCATCGCCCAGCCGACCGAGGAAATGGGAAAGCTCGCCACGAAGCTCCTTTTCGAGTGCATCTCCACCGGCAAGCGGAGCACAACCCAGATCGAGCTCTCCCCCTCCCTCGTCCGCGCTTCCTCCGTCGCCCTGCGGGGAATTGGGTAATGGGGCATCTTTGACGCGGGAGAGATTTTGTGACGGATTTTGAAGAATGATTGACGATTATTTGACGGAAGATGGGGGTCAAAATCCCCATCTTTGTACCCATCGGAATGGAGACGGCCGTTCCCGGAAACTGGCGGCAAAAGAATGAACCGCCCAGGTGAGATTGGCTGACTTCATCCGGGTCACATAATCTAATAATATACAAATGAAAGCCTTAAAAACAGTCCTCATAGCAGTGACAATGTTTTTAGTCTCTACCCCCCCCCACTTGTGGTCACAGGAAAGGATTCAGGTACGAGGCAAAGTAATTGACGAAAATCACCAGGCTCTTGTCGGAGTCGCGGTTATCGTGAGCGGGACATCCCAGGGAACGTCGACGGATGACGCAGGATGTTTTACCCTCGCCAATGTTCCGCAGGGTGCGGAGCTGGAGTTCAGCTCGCTCGGATATGCGGATTTGACGCGGAAAGCGACAGAGGGGGAAATGGAAATCATCCTGAAAGAGGATGCGACATTTCTCAACACCCTTGTGGTCGTAGGATACGGAGTCCAGAAGAAATCTGACCTGACCGGTGCAATCTCATCGGTCAATGCCGAAGAAACACTGAAGAAAATGCCTGTCAATCAGGTGTCCGACCTCCTTCAGGGAAGGGTGGCCGGTCTTTCCGTAGTCAGTTCCTCCGGAGCGGCAGGCTCTTCACAGACGCTGAGGGTGAGAGGCGTGAACTCCATAAAGGCCGACGGCGGACCGCTTGTCGTGATTGACGGGTTCACCGGAGGGTCTCTGAATTCTGTCAACCCTGCGGACATCAAATCCATAGAGATACTCAAAGACGCATCTTCCACCGCGATTTACGGCTCGCGCGGAGCAAACGGAGTCATACTCATAACCACGAAGACTCCGCAGGAGGACAAGGTGACCGTCTCCTACAACGGATATGTGGATTTCGGCACGCCACAGAGTCTTCCGGAAGTGATGGAAGTCGGCGAATTCGCGCTGATGGCCAATGAATGGAATCAGACCTACTACGGCAAGAGTCTCTACACCGAAAGGCAGATCACGAACTTCCGGAACGGCTACGACACCTTCGACTATATGGACGCCATCTTCAACGACCTCGCGGTGAGCCATTCGCACGATATCAGCGTGATGGGAGGAAGCCGGAAATTCAAATACTCCCTTTCCGCCCAGTACACCCAGGATGCCGGAATTGTCGGAGTGTCAAAGAACGACGCCTGGAACTACAGGATGAAAGTCGACAGCGAAATCTGCAAATATGTCAACATCGGAACTAACTTTTCCGGAAGGATAAACAGCGCGAGAGCCAACGGATTCTCGGGATATTACAGCATCCTGACCCTCGCGCAGGAATTCCCGCAGACCGTGCTTCCTTACGACAAGGACGGGAAACTCACCCAGGGTACGATTTCCAACAGCAGTGTGTACAACCCGATCGGCTTCATTGACGAGCAGAAAAGGAACAACAATAACGACAAGACATTCAACAACTACCTTCAGGCCTACATCAACATCACCCCGTTAAAGGGGCTGACCCTCAGGCACGAACAGCAGATCAGCTTCACCAACCGCTACTACGGGACCACGAGCAGCACCCAGTCCTACACCGGGATGTCAACCGGAAAATCCGCCGCCGCGTGGTATGACTCGAACTCCTTCGGCTGGAGAATGACCACGACGCTGAACTACACCAATGAATTCGGCGGCGGGAAGCACAGAGTCAACGCCACTTTGGGAATAGAGCAGAGCCTGTCTGATGTCTCCTATATGTCTCTCTCGGCGGAAGGGCTTGTGTCCGAGAAAATCGGTTGGAAAAACCTGATGCTTTCCGAGTCCAGCAGGATCAAAGACCAGATGGTTACAAGAACAACCGCCCTGTCATATTTCGGAAGAGTCAATTACGCCCTGCTGAACAGGTATATGTTCACAGTGACATTCCGCCGGGACGGTTCATCTCTTCTGGCACAGGACAACCAGTGGGACAACTTCCCGTCCGCCAGCGTGGCGTGGAACATAAAGGAAGAGAAGTTTATGCAGAAAGCCGAATTCATCGACCAGCTGAAGCTGAGATACGGATTCGGAATCTCCGGAAATCAGGCTGTGGCGGCCTACTCGGCATTCTCAACTTACACTGCCACAATCGGCAAGGACGGGAACACGGCCTATTCGCTGAATGTCGGCAACCCGTCGCTCAGATGGGAGAAAACCCGCCAGCACGATGCCGGTCTTGACGCCTCTTTCTTTAAGGGAAGGCTTTCCCTTACATTCGACTGGTACGACAAGGTCACGGAGAACGCCATCAATCAGGTTATACTTCCGGACGATATGGGCCAGTCCTCAGGACTCCGCAACGCGGCCGAAATCCGGAACCGGGGAATGGAACTCACCGTCGGAGCCACGGTGCTGGATGTCAATGATTTCTACTGGAAGAGCGATCTCACGCTCGCGCACAACAACGCCGTCATCTCAAAACTCGGGGACATCGACTCAGACTATATGGAACTGGGCAGCGGCTGGGGAAACGCCTTCTACAGGTACTACGAAGGAGTTCCGATCGGCACAATCTACGGTCTGAAATCCCTCGGCACCTGGAGCACGAAGGACTATTATGACGATTCCGTTGCCAAACCGACGAACCCTGTCGTCCGCCCGGGCTCATACCGTTATGACGACCGCAACGGCGACAGCGTAATCAATGCGGACGACTATACAATCATAGGCAACGGCCAGCCGAAGTTCAACTGGGGATTCAACAACACCCTGAACTGGAAGAATTTCGACCTGTCATTCTTCTTCATAGGCTACCATGGCTTCGACATCTACAACTACCCGATGGCCCGTCTCACCTCCCAGCTTGCACCTGTTCCGCTTCTTGCACAGAGGTGGGAAGCCGGAGCGAACGAAAACGCGAAAATCGCAAGTTTCGGAGCGAACCGCGATGCCATCACTTCCTATGACGACGTGGCCTCTTCCACCTTCGTGGAAAAAGGCGATTTCGTGAAACTGAAAAGCATAACTCTCGGATACACCCTGCCGCGCCGGTGGATGGACAAGATCCACTTCGCGTCAATCAGGGCTTTCCTTTCAGTGAAGAACGTCTGCACGATAACTTCATATTCCGGGAATGATCCGGAGCTTGCCATCAGCAATCCGCTCCGTCCGGGACTCGACATGGGAACATATCCCGGAAAGAGGGGATATATCTTCGGACTCAACATAACATTCTGACAGACTCACACAGATAAAAGGAAGATTCAATGAAAAAGAATATTATACCCGTCATTTTGACTTTGATGCTTACCTCCTGCGTGGAACTGCTTCAGAAGCCGCAAAGTTCCATCACTCCGGAAACCATCGAACTGAATGAGCAGCTGCTCGAAAGTATGGCAAACGGCCTGTACAAGGCTTGGTGGGGCGAGAACTACGGATTCAACTGCCGTCTGGCGTCGCTCGCGCTCGCCGGAGACGACATGATGACAGGAGACGTGAGCAAGACGCGAAACACGCTGGACGACCAGATGAGGGTTCCTGTCGACAATGCCGACATCAGGGTTCTATGGCAGGAATTCTACAAGACGATTTTCACCGCGAACAATCTCATCGAACAGATTGAAGGCAACACCGCGGTCAGCACCGACATCTCTGACAAATACCTCGGCGAGGCTCATTTTATGAGGGCACTGATGTATTTCTATGTTGTCCGCCTGTGGGGTGACGCTCCGGCGATTACATCCTCAACGGCTGATACGGACATCGATTCCGACGCATCAATCCCGAGAAAATCCGTTTCCGAGATATACAACAGGATAATCCTTCCGGACGCGCTGAAGGCGGAAGAACTGCTCCCTGCCGAGAGCCGCGACTCTTACGGACAGGGACCGACAAAATGGGCCGCAAAGATGCTGCTCGCCGATGTCTATCTGAATATGGCGGGCTGGCCTCTTAACGAGAAGGGAAGATATGCCGATGCGGCCGCGAAGGCGAAGGAAGTGGTGCAGGAAAGCCCGCATTCCCTCCTCCCGGACTACAGGAACCTGTGGCTGAAAAGCACCAGCGGAGACCGCACCGAACACATCTTCGCGCTGAGGCACAGTATGACCTACCTTCCTTCGCAGTATGCGATTTCATATCTTGGAGTCGAAGAAAACGGCTGGAGCGACTATGTTGCCGACCCGGTGTTCTACAAGAACTTCCCGAACGACACGAGGAAGGAGTTCTGCTTTGTCACCGAGACCGTTGACAAGAGCGGCAAGACGATTTTCTGGGAAGACTTCGCGACCGCTTCCCCGTACATCCGGAAATACAGGAATTACGGAGGATGCTCGAACTGGGGAATCGAAGGGGACAAGACAAGCCGCAGTTCACTCTCCGAGGGTCTCACACCGATTTACAGATACGCCGATGCCCTTCTGTTCTATGCCGAGGCCTCAAACAAGGCCAACGGCTCTCCGGACGCCCTTGCCTACGAATGCATAAACAAGGTCAGGGAACGCGCTTTCGGGGACAGGGAGCACGCCCTCTCCGGACTGTCATCCGAGGAATTCGACAAGGCTGTCTTTGACGAGTTCGGATGGGAGAATGTGTTCGAATTCAAACGCTGGTTCCAGCTCGTCCGCACGGAAAAGGTTGACGAATGTCTGGCAAAAAACCCGGAAGTGGGAGCCAGAGTGAATGTAAATCGTGAAAATTACCTCTTCCCGCTGCCTGTCAGACAGGTGGAACTGAGAAAATGGAAAAACAACGCCGGATATTAGAAGCAGTCCGGACGGCCCAGCATTATAATGCGAGCCTGTACACATCATACGAACCCACCCATATAAATACGCTATGATTATGAAAAAGACACACTTGCTGATGACGCTGACAGCTCTTGTAGCGTTACTCGCCGCCTGCGCTCCGGAAGAAAAGCGCCCGGCGTACATCCCGGAGGATGAAAATCCGGATGGAGATAAAAAGACATTCTGCATCTATGACGCGATGTCCTACAGTAAGAAGCCTGATCTCGAAAGCGAAAAAATCTCCCCTGTCAGGCTTATCTATGAAGCCTTTCTTCTCGGAGACGACAAGGAGATAGACTTCACGAAGGTGGCGACACAGGTTTCACTCGCCAAGTTGACCAATGTCAAGACCATCTCAACCGACATCGAGGACTGGTACTCCAGCAAAAGCGGAGCGGAAATCCGCGAGGGTCTCACCCAGGTCTTCGACAAGTTCAAAGAGGGGATTTCCGGCTGCAAGGTTGGCAACTACGGAATCCCAGTTTCAGACCTCAACGTGCTCCGCTACACAGAGTCTATGGCGAACAAGTCCGAGACTGAACTCATCGAGGCCTGGAAAGCGAACAGTGCAAAAAGGAAAGATGCCGCCGAGGTTTCGGACATTCTCTTCCCTTCTCTCTATGCGATGAACAGCGACATAGACCAGTATGTGAAGGACGTGAAGACCACAGCCGATTACATAAAGGCGGAGTTCCCGGGCAAGAAAATCATCGCCTACATCTGGCCGCAGTACTACAATCTCAAAACCAATCCGGATTATATGAAATTCATCTCCGGGGATGACTGGAGCCGGATTCTTGAGGCCTGCTACGAAAACCTCGACGGCGTCGTCATCTGGTCCAACGGACTTGACGAGGATGCGGCGACAACTGTGGAATGGTCCGATTCAAGAGTTCAGGAAATGTTCACCGCAACCAGAAAGTTCATTTCCCGCCATTACGAGAACATCGTTCTCGACAAGGCCACCGCAGGCGGCTCGGAGGGAAAAGTGCCTGACGAGTTCCACATCTGGGGCGATCCTGGTTTCAAGAACACTCCTCTCAATCTTCTGGAATTCGGAATCGAGCCTATAAACCTCATCGCGGAAAGCGAAGTTTCCTACCCTGACAAAGTGGACAACATCTACCCTCCTCACGAAAACAAGATCAAGCACGTCGCGACCAACGCTTCCCTGCCGGTTGTCATCCGCCAGTCCACCTGGATTAACGACCGCACAACCGACAACGCCGCTATGGTCGAGCGTTTCAAGGGTGTCCGCGACACCTTCAAGGCAAACAACAAGGATGTCACTCTCGGATACCTCGGCGTGGGTCCGACAGCTCTCACCCAGCTGGAGGCCTGGAACAACTATGAGAGCGATTTCAAGAGGAAAGACTCCTGGCTCAGATACGCGGCACAGCCTACACGCGTGCTCAGGCAGTTTGCCGACGCGCTTTACCCGGATGTCTCACTCATCAATGATGACCTCGATTTCTGGAAGTCAGACTGCGCCAGCGTGTTCGAGGAGGCTCAGCTTGACAACACGGAAGGAAAGAAGATTTACGCCTGCCTCGGAGCCACCTACTACGGGAACAAGTCCAATCCGGAATGTTTCGCGGACGCGTTCACCCCGATCAAGGAAGAGACAATGCTCGACGCTCTCGAATATCTGTTCCTCCACTGCGACGGAGTGGTCATCTATGACAACTGCCCTGCGGATGACAAGGTGGAATACAACGCAAATCTTAGCGTAATGAAAGCCGTGGCGCGTTTCTACGCCAACCATAAGGATCTGATAGACAAGACTATCACGAAAGAAGGCATCACCGAGAAGGACATCCCTCCTTACGAGGAGTCTGAAGATCCTGGGATCGAATACAGGGAGCAGATATCCAACGGAGGATTCGAGGACGAGATCACCCCTCATTCCGTCGATCCGGTAGTCCACAAAAATGCTCTTGTCCGTCCTGTGAGAATCGCCGGATTCTTCGACCTCACCGCACAGCTTAAATTCCCGACCACGGAAAGCGGGACGAAAATCACCGACGGGACCTGGTTCCACAGGTGCGCCAACAATAAATGGTTCTGGTTCACCTATATTGATGACACGGATATGACATACGCGAATGGAGGAACACCTCAGGCCCACACCGGGAAGAAATCGGCAGTCGTCTATGTCGCGACTGGAGCCCAGGCAAGCCACTACTCAGATTACAAGGACAAAATGGAGAATCTTTTCGGAATCGGACAGACTCTCGCGCTGAACGACGCAAAGACCTACAAACTGAAGTTCTGGTACTATGTGCCGTCTCTGGCCTGGAGCCCAAAGGATGTCAACAATCTGACGCAGATAAATGTCGGAATAGTTTCATCGACCGGAGCCACCGCCGCCACGGACTACACCTGGCAGAAGACCGTCGACCTCAGCGTGAAGGACACCTGGCAGGAATGCAGCGTCACCTTCAACCTTCCGGAAATAATCTCGGCGAACCCGGGCAAGAGCTTCAACAAATGCGCCGTGTTCATCAACCCTGTTCCTGTGCTTGACACAAACGGGAAGACGCTCAAGGCGCTCGTGAACATCGACGACGTTTCGCTCGAGAAACAGGAATAAACCGTTAAATGAAAACTCCCGCATCCTGTGCAGCAACACGGGGTGCGGGGATTATGATTCAGACTTTTTAAATAATTAAAGACAAAATGACTAATACATCAGAAAACTGCGGATATGTTCCGCCACAGCTGACGGAAATGGATGTACATCTTTCAAAGGCGGCCTGCACCGGAATGAGCGGAATCTCCGGCACATCGGAAGAATATGTTGTGGGCGAATATGAGTTTAAATAAAAGCAAAGGGGGACAAATTATGAAAAGCATACGAATTTTTGCCGCTTTGACGGCACTTGCAGCAGTTTTCGGATGTGGCAAGGAACTTTCCCCTGCGGAAGCCGGAGACAATG
Organism: bacterium; assembly: GCA_963615405.1. GTDB lineage: Bacteria > Bacteroidota > Bacteroidia > Bacteroidales > UBA932 > Cryptobacteroides. The sequence goes on from CAVEHG010000021.1 coordinate 9,080, forward strand.
TCGGCACAGTCCTGTTCTCAGGGGCCCACATCGTCTCCAAGACCTCTCCGTCTTACGACGGCACCGTATCCTGGAGCACCGATGACAGAATCGGAGTTTACGACGGGGAAAACTACGTTCTGGCCGAAACGGTCTCAGTCAACGGAAACGCAATAACATTTTCCGCCGAAGTCAATGTCGGGGCGGAAAGTTATATCGCGGTCGTCCCTTATGAGGCGGCTCTCGCGGAAGGGGCTTTTGCAACTGAAGGCAGCGTGAAGATGCTTTCCTGCGCGAATGTTCAGGAAAAGGGTTCCCAGGTCTATTGCATCGCATCCACGACCGCTGCGGAAAAGCCTTTCCAGTTCAGAAATGTCGGGAACCTGATCCGTTTCACGGTCAAGAAAGACGGGGTTGCAATGGCGAAATTCCAGGGCAACGACGGTGAGAAAATAGCCGGCACCCTTTCGGTCAATCCTGCCGACGGAACCTGCACTTCATCCGAACTCGATGCGGACTGCATAACCGTCCCGGCTGTCAAAGGTGAAAACTACATTGCCCTCGCTCCTGGAATCAGCCTTGGGAAAGGATTCACGCTCACACTCTACGGAGACAGCGCCTGCACGGACTATCAGGGAGAAATCTGCGGGAGCAAGGCCCTGAGTCTGACGCGCAACGATATGAAGGATCTCGGAACAATCGACGGATGGATTGACAATTACAAGCTCTGGCAGGCCGGAAAACCTATCACGATTGCCGGAGTCGAATACACGAAGTCATCCACCGGATTCGCCGGCGAACTGCTTTCTGCGACAGAGGCTGACTACAATCTGTTCAGCAAACTCTACGGCAAGGCCGGGGTGTTTTTTCTCGAACAGTCTGGTGACTACAAATTCATAACGGACAAATTCATAAACATAGGCACAGCAAGCTCGGCATTGGATGTCATTCTCATCAGCAGATTCGACAATTCGCCCGTCACCTGCAAACCTGTAAAGCAGTTTACTTTGATGAACGGAAATTTCGCCGCCAAAGGAGTCAATTTCGAAATCAAAGCCGCAGACTATTCCGTGAACTATCTTTTCCGTCCATTCACAGCTGCGACTTTCGGAAACCTGCATCTTGACGGCTGCAAGTACAGCGTGGACAACGGGACAAAGAAATTCCTTAGTTTTGACAACAAAACTCTGCACGCCGTCAAGAGCGTCAGGGTCGTCAACTCAAGAATAGAATCCACTTTCAACGGACTGGTGTATCTCGCCTACTCAAGCACGGACTACCCGTTTCTGAACGAAATCGAAGAATTCACATTCGAGAACTGCGCAATCTACAACCCGAATGCTGGCGGGACCGTTCAGCTTTTCGGAACAGCGGGGCCGGCACCGTCTTCGGGAAGCCAGCGGACGGCATTCAAGCTCACCGGATGCACATTCTACAATATGGCTCCGACCACCTATCTCCAGTCCAACTCTATGGGCAGCCTCATAGTGAAGAACAATCTCTTTTACTCCGAGTCCACCCCGAGCGGCAACACGATTGTCGCATATTCAAAAGACGAAACGAATGAATATTCCTACGAGTTCGAGAACAATTTCTGCGGAAATTTCAACAATCTTTACTGGTTCAACCCGTACAACGGAATCTACAAGACACTGAAGAAAACGGTGACAAAGACTTCTGCATCAATGTTCACGACAGCCGACACCGGCAACGGAACATTCATTCAGGCTGAGGAATTCAAATCCTGCGGCGCAAATCTCTAATTTATGTTACAACAATTCATAACAGTCTTTCTTGCCGCCTGGGTCGGCTCCGCTTGCCCGCTCGTGCCCAGACCGCAGCATTCGTCCACGGACGGCGGAACGGTCACGCTCGCGGACAAGGCAATCGTGAAATACGACCCGATGTTCCGCAGCCAGGCCGAACTCCTCCAGTACGAAATTCACAGATATGCCGGAATAGACCTGATTCTCGCGGACGACGATGCCGCTGCCAAAGGCCGCCGGGTCTCAGTCAGCCTCGTTCAGGGGCGGAAATCGTGGGGCGAGGAACAGTACGGCATCGATATGGACAGCGGAGGAATCTGCCTGAAGGCTTCGGCGGAGGCCGGGGCTGTGCACGCGGTGATGGCTCTTGTGCAGCTCGCGAGGCTTTCTCCAAAGGGGTCTGCCGGAGAGATTGTTATGGACTGCTGGAAAATCGAAGACAAACCGCGCTACGAGTGGCGCGGTTTCATGCTGGATGAGGCCAGGCACTTTTTCGGAAAGGAAAAAGTCAGACAGATTCTCGACTGGATGGCTCTCTACCGGATGAACCGTTTCCACTGGCATCTTGCCGACGTTCAGGGATGGAGAGTGGAAATCAAGAAATATCCCCGTCTGGCAACTGTCGGAGGCATAGGGAATTACAATGACCCGGAGGCACCAGCGAAGTACTACACCCAGGAAGAGATCAGGGAGATTGTCGCCTATGCCGAGGCAAGGAACATCCGGATAATTCCAGAGATTGATATGCCCGGACACGCTTCGGCGGCGGTGCGCGCCTATCCGGAGTTTGACGGAGGCGGTTCTGAAAAAGTCCCGCACTACACCTTCAATCCCGGCAGAGAGGAGACCTACGGTTTTCTTAGCGACATTCTCGGTGAAATCGACGCTCTGTTCCCGTCACAGACAATCCACATAGGAGGAGATGAAGTCAGCTATGCGAACAGCGACTGGAACACCGACGGCAATGTGCAGGCGCTGATGAGACGAGAGGGGCTCGATTCCCTGAAACAGGTCGAGAACTATTTTACGAAAAGAATGGCCGATTCTGTCTATGCGAGGTGTAACGATGTTGCCGCCTGGGACGAGGTTGCCGACGCCGGGCTCGACAAAGACAGGACAATTGTCTATTTCTGGAGGCAGAACCGCACGGATATGCTTCAGAAGGCGCTTGACGGAGGCTACAGGATTGTATGTTCGCCGAGGCTTCCGATGTATTTCGACTACGCCCAGGACACCCTCCAGGTTCACGGAGTGGACTGGCGCAAGTTTTCTGCGAACACATATGTCAAGGTCTATGAATATGAATGCACGGAATATGATGTGAAATATCCGGAACATCCACGGATCCTCGGAATTCAGGCGAACCTCTGGACAGAACGGGTACGCACTCCGGAACGTCTTGACTATATGCTGTTCCCGAGAATAGCAGCTCTCGCCGAGACGGAATGGACGGAGCGGGAGAACAAGGACATCGCGGACTTCAACGGGCGGCTGGAAAAACAGCTTGAGCTGTACCGCCGGGACAACATCTATTTCTGCAACCCTTTTGACAGGGACGAAACGGGAGAACCGATGAGATGAGAAAGAATTTGCTGACAGTCTTGCTGCTGGGGCTTTTGAGCGCCGGCGCTTATGCCCAGACAGTCCCGGAGGCGGTTTCAGACAGCCTCCGGGCTCTTGATGAACTGACAAGATACAGGAAAAACCGCTCGGATGCAAGAGAGAGGGACACCTGCTTCCATCGCCCGATCTACCATTTCACAAGTCCTGAAAGCATCCTGCACGACCCGAACGGACTGTGTTTCTGGGGCGGGCGCTATCACCTGTTCTACCAGGCGTTCCCTTTCTCCGATCCCAGACAATGCTGGGGACACGCAGTAAGCGGGGATCTGATACACTGGAAAGACCTTCCGATTGTTTTCCGACCGGAAGCGGAGGAATATTGCTACTCCGGGGCGACATATCCGGAAAAAGACAGGGTCATAGCCGTATGGTACGGCCGGCCGGTGGGAGAGATGATAGCCATATCCAGAGATTCCCTTCTTCTGGACTGGAACAGGATTTCGGAAAAGCCGGTCATAGCAAAGCCCGCCGAGGGTTCGCGTCTGCCTTACGACACCTTTGACCCATTCATCTGGAAAGACGGAGACTGGTACTATATGATTTCCGGACTCTACCTGTATGACGGGCCGGGAGGCAGAAGGAAAAGCAACGCCTTCCTTTTCAGAAGCCGGAATCTCAAGGACTGGAAATACCTGCATCCGTTCATCGAAAACGACTGCTACACCTGCATAGGCGGAGACTGCGCCTGCCCGTATTTCTGGCCTATCGGAGACAAGGGGAAATATATACTCGTACATTTCAGCCACAAGGCCGGTGCGGAATATCTGATCGGGGATTATGACCGCAAAAGGCAGAAATTCGTCGTCACGAACGGAGGACGGCTCAATCACGGTCCGGAGGGCGACGGCGGGACTCACGCGCCTTCGTGCTGCCCGGACGGGAAGGGCGGACTGATTTGTCTGTTCAACGCAAAAGGGAAGGACGTCACCTGGGGAACATACACCCAATGTATGACTTTGCCGAGACGGTTCACTCTCGGACCGGACGACAGCCTCATTCAGGACGTCGCTGGGGATTATGCCTCTCTGCGCGAGCCTGAAAGCGCCGTGGAACTCCACGATATCCCGCTCACGTCCCCTGCAGAAGAGACGGTTCTCGAGGGGATTGAAGGCAATTCCCTTGAAATCGAGCTGGAGTTCTCCCCGTCCACGCCTTCGGTGGAGGTGGATGTGCTCAGAAGCCCGGACAGGAAAGAGTTCACGCGCATCGTCTTCTTCCGCGGAGGCGGGATGCCCGACAGATTCTATCCGAACCAGAACAACCGCTACAGCGCATTGACCATCGACACTTCATTCGGGTCAGTCCATCCGGGAACGATGCGTCATATCCCCGAAACCGTGGATGTTTTTCTGGAGAAGGATGAGCCTTTGAAACTGCACATATTCATCGACAGATCAATCGTGGAGGTGTTCATCAACGGCAGGCAGGCGACTATGCTGCGCACCTGGCCGGTACTCGGGGACAGCCGCACGGTGTCGGTGAGAACCCTCTCCGGTCCGACGAAGATAGTCAGCGCCAGAGCCTGGAAAATGAAAGAAGTCGATTTTTCGATTTCCTGTCCCGAAAAGAGTCAGGACTGTCTTGAGCAAGGCCTTGCTGTGCCGGAGGAGTATGCGTATGCCCAGTCCTGCCGGCCGGGAGAATCTTTCCGGTTCGAAGATTTTGATGTGGAGTATTATTCGCAGACGAACGGTCCGGGCACGGAGCAGAGGGTGATGATGGTTCTTCCGAAGAACCGTTCGGGAAAAGTTCCAGCGGTGGTCGTTCCCTACTACTTTCCCGAAGCGATGATAGGGTTCGATCCGAAAACCGGAGAAAAAATACCGGGATATGAGGGCATCGAAATGATGGCTCAGCTTGCAAAACGCGGCATCGCCTCCATCTCGGGAGAATCCTATCATCTGACATATGTCAGAGGCGAAAAGTCGCGCGATGATTTTTTCCGCTGGCAGGATGCCGGAGAGAAACTGAACAGGGATTATCCTTCGTGGTCTGGAGTCGGCAAACTCGTTGCGGACACCCGGCTGCTGATTGACATTCTGGAGCGGGACACAAGGATAGACAGTGCAAGAATAGGCATCG